>JAGQJJ010000029.1 GCA_020430675.1 Myxococcales bacterium | reverse complement strand
GAAGTGCTCGGCGACAAACTGCCCGGCGCATGAAGACTGCGCGTTCATGCGGTCCTTGACCGAGTTCTTCAGGTCGGCCACCGGGCTCTTGAACTCCTTGCGGTAGAACTCGGGGCAATAGGGCAGCGGGTGCACCAGATCGCCGGTCTTGCGGCCGGCGGCGACGGCGGCGGCTTCGAGCGCGTCGTCGTTGCAGACCGCGCCCGCGTGGCGATGGCCCGTCGCGACGAGCTGCGCGCCGGTGAGCGTCGCGAGGTCGATGAGCACATCGGGGTTGAGGTGCCGCGTCGCGTAGGCGACGCCGTCGCCGAGCACGAGGCGGCCCTCGGCGTCGGTATTGTTCACCTCGACGGTGCGGCCCGAGTACAGCGTGATGATGTCATCGTTGCGGAACGCCTTGGAACCAATGGCGTTTTCGGCGAGGCAGAGCAGCGCGCGCAGGCGGTGGGGCGTGCCCAGGCGCACCGCGGCGGTGAAAGCGCCAAAGACCGCGGCGGCTCCGCCCATGTCGGTCTTCATGCCCGCCATATGCTCGCGCGATTTGAGCGACAGGCCGCCGGTGTCATAGATGATGCCCTTGCCGACCAGCGCGATGGTGCGCGTCTGCTTGTCGGCCTGGGGCGGATCGTAGCGCAGCACGACCAGCGCCGGCGGACGCTCGGCGGCCTGGCCGACAGCGGCCAAACCGCCGAAACCGGCGCGGGCCAGCTCATCGCCCGCGAGCACCTCGATGTCGACGCCCAGCCGCGCCGCGGTCTCGCGGGCCAGATCGACAAAAGCGTCGGTGTGCAGCTCGTTGGGCGGCATGTCGACCAGCCGCGCCGACGTGCGCACCGCGTTGGCGATCACTTCGAGGCGGTCCAGGTCGATCGCCTTGCCGTCACCCGCCAGGCAGGCCACCCGCACCCGATGCGGTGCGTCAGCGTCTTTTGTCTTGCGCCGATACGCTGGCAGCGCGCGCGCGGCGGCGCCGACGGCAGCGACCGCATGGGCGGCCTCTTCAATGGCAAGCAGCACGCCGATCTGGCCTTTTTGATTGGCGTGGCTGCGCACCAGATCAGCGATGGCGTGCGGGCGCGCCGGGCTGTTATGGCGCGAGCAGGCCTCGGGCAGCACCGCGGCGATCAGGCGCTTCGGGCCCTCGCCGGCGAGCCGCGTGCTCACCGCCGCGCCGGCATCGCCGGGGCTCGCTTCGTCGATCAGACCGTCCCACAGCGCGCGCGCCGCTTCGGGCAGCAGATCGAGCACGTCGTCGGCCAGCAGGCGGTCGCGGCGGCCAACAATGAGGAGGATTTCGGCGCCCGAGATGGCCGCCTTGGCATCAGTCAGCAGGAGTTCGGTTCGCATGCCGCAAACCTAACCGGCACCTCGGGGTAACGCAACCGGCCACGGAAAATATGCTATGCATCATGCCATGCAGCGCTTCGCCCTGTTCTGCCTCGCTTTTTCGGTCGTCGCCCCCGCGGTCGCCGCCCCCGGCTGGAGCGCGTTTCGCGCGCCCACGGCCCATACTTCGGAGTCGGTCGGCGGCTACGCCCGCGGCTGTCTGCTCGGCGGCGTCGCGCTGCCCGAGCGGGGTCCGGGGTTCGAGACGATCCGCCGGTTTCGCCACCGCTTCTTTGGTCACCCGCAGCTCGCGCGGTATCTGAGCGACTTCGGCCGGCGTCTGGCCGAGCGCGGCCTGCCGGCGGCGCTGATCGGCGATTTGTCACAGCCGCGCGGCGGGCCGATGCCCTCGGGCCATCGCAGCCATCAGATTGGCCTCGACGTCGATGTCTGGTTCACCAAACCCATGGGTGACCTGCGCACCGACGAAGCGTTTGCCTCGTTGGTCGACGAGCGGCACGAGAAGATCGATCACGCGGTCTTCCGGCCCACCCACGTCGAGATGCTGCGCCTGGCGGTCGAGGATCCATCGGTGGCGCGGGTCTTTGTCGGCTGGGTGATCAAGCGCGAGCTGTGCAAGACGGTGAAGGGCGATCGGCGCTGGCTGGGCAAGATCCGGCCCTGGTGGGGCCATACGCGCCACTTCCATGTGCGCCTCGCCTGCCCCGAAGGCAGCCCCGAGTGCCGTGATCAGGCGCCGCCGCCGGTGGGCGATGGCTGTGGCGAAGAAAGCTGGTTCTCGCGCGCCGAGGCGGCGAAACGGAAGAAAGCGCCCAAGAAGGGACACCACGCACCGCCGCCGTCACCGCCCCTGCCCGCCCGCTGCGCAGCGCTGCTGCAGGCCGACGCGGCGGCGAAGTAACGTCAGGGCGCGCCGAGTTGGGCGCGCACGGCCTGAAAGACCGCCGCCGCGCGGGTGCCCGCAGCGAGGCTCTCGGCATTGCGCAACCAGACGATCAGCGGTAGTTCAGCATAGCCATCGGCCGCGGTCTGGCTCAGGTGCTGCAGGTCACTGACCAACTGCGCATGCGGCGTGTCGAGCGCGGGCAGACGATCGGCAAAAACCAGCGGCAGGCCGAAGAACAACATACGCCGACGACCCGAAGCGGTCAGCCCGGCTTCGATGGCCGCGTCGATCAGCCGGTTCATCGTCGGGTTGTCGATCTGGGTGATGCCCCGCTGCACGGTCGGGGGCGGCGGTGGCGCGGGCGCGGCGGCGCCGGGCCCCTGCAGCACGCGCTGAATCTGCGCGGCGACCGCCTCCATCGAGCCCAACGCAGGCAGGTCGATGCCCTGCACCCGGCGCAGCCCGTACGGGGGCGAGGCGCTGCCGATGCCATCGAGGTAGACCGGGATGACCTTGCGGCCCTGCGTATCGCCGCGGATCAACGCAATCGCCGCCTGCACCTCTTCGCGGGCGTACCACGCCTTCTCGATGTTGCCGCTGAGCAGCACCACCGTCATCCACGATTGCTCCTGGGCCTCGGGCAGTACCTCGTCCCACGGATCGCCGGGCAGCAGATTGACGCAATCGAGGAAGACCTGGTGGGTCGGCGTCAGCAGCGCGTGCAGTCGGCGTGCGCGCTCGCGGTCTGGCGAGGCATAGGCCAGGAAGACGTCGTACTTCAGCCCGGAAGGCCGCGGCAATTCAGCGCACCCGGCGAAGGACAAAGGCCTGCAGGAAGACGCGGCCACGGCCGATGCGGCGGAACCACCGGGCCTCTTCAACCAGCCCCTTCACCGTCGGCTCGTCGTCGCGCACACGCCGCGATGAGGTCAGCGCCCAGGCGTGGCGCACGACGTCGGCGTAGAAGGCGTCCCAAAGCTCGGGCTGCAGCGGCACCTGGTGGGCCAGCTCGTAGCCCGAGTTGCGCACCACGGTGTGCAGGTCGGCCAGCGGGCGCAAGGGCTCGACCATGCGGCGCTCAAGCGGCTCGCGCACCTCGGGTGGGGCGTCTTTGTTGACGATGCCAGGGTAGGTGACGGTGACGTGGCCGTTCTTCGGCACCAGCCGGCGCCACTCGCTGAGAGCCTTCTGCAGACCCAGCGGCAGGGCGGCGCCTTCCGCCATCACGACCCGGAACGACTCGTCGGCGAAGGGCAGCACCTCGTAGCGCGCCGCCATCGGCTGCACCAGATGCAAGGCCCCGCCTTCTTCGGCACGCTGACGGACGATGGGCAGGTAGCGCGGATCTTCATCGACCGCGATGACGCGACACCCCCGCGAACGTGCGATCCACGTCGCCCGGTCGCCCGCTGCACAATGCAGATCGAGCACGCGGTCGATCGCGCGGATCTGCACCTGCGTGAGGTACCCAGAGGTGAAGGTCGCGCTGCCGGGCTCGCTGCGCGGCAGGCGAGAGAAGAACGCGAACCGATCCACGCCTTCAGCCTACATCAGCGGGCGCTGATGTCTACATACGAAGCGTCTTTCGATCCGACATACATCTGTGTCGGCCGATAGATGCGGTTGTCTTCCAGCTGTTCGAGCCAGTGGGCCGTCCAGCCAGAGACGCGGGAGATGGCGAAGATGGGGGTGAACAGGTCGATCTCGATGCCCAGCTTCTCGTAGACGAGGCCGCTGTAGAAGTCGACGTTGGGGTAGATGCCCTTCGAGCCCAGCTTCTCGGCGGCCAGCGTCTCAAGCTTGTGGGCGATGTCGTACAGCGGGGTCGAGCCGTGGCTCTGGAACAGGTCGGCCGCCATCGTCTGCAGCACGGTGGCGCGCGGATCCTTGACCTTGTAGACCCGGTGGCCGAGGCCCATGATCTTCTGCTTCTGCGCGATGGCCGTGTCGAGGAAGCCCGGCACGGCGTCGACCGAGCCGATCTCGCGCAGCATGTGCAGCACCTCTTCGTTGGCGCCGCCATGCAGCGGACCCGAGAGCGAGCCGATCGCCGCCGAGATGGCCCCGTACGGGTTGGCCAGCGTCGAGCCGACCACGCGGCCGGTGAAGGTGCTGGCGTTGAACCCGTGCTCGGCGTGCAGCACGAGGCAGACGTCGATCAGGCGCGTGACCTTGGCGTCGGGCTGCTCGCCGCTGAGCATGTAGAGGAAGTTGGCCGCGTGGTTCAGCGCGCTGTCGGGCGCGATGACCGGCTTGCCTTTGCGGATGCGGTCGAAGGCGGCGACGATGGTCGGCATCGAGGCGATCAGGCGCAGCGCGGCGACGCGGTTGCCCTCTCGATCCGAGGTGTCCATCTGCGGGAAGAAGGCGCCGAGCGCCGCCACCGCCGCCTGCAACGCGACCATCGGGTGGCCGCCCTGGGGCAGCGCGCGCAGGATGTCGATGATGCCGCCCGGCACGGCGCGCAGGCTGCGCAGCTCCTTGTCGAAGACGCTCAGCTCGGTCTGCGTGGGCAGCTTGTTGAAGAGCAGCAGGTAGCTGGTCTCCTCGTAGTTGCTGTGCTGGGCGAGCTCTTCGATGCGAATGCCCCGGTAGCGGAGGATGCCCTCCTGCCCATTGATGAAGCCGATGGATGACTTGGCCGCCACGACCCCGGCCAGACCCGGAACGAACTCACCACTTCCCATCGCGTGCTGCCTCCTTGACCAGTCCGCGGGCCGATTCGGCGCCTCTCGCTCACGGGCGAAGGCGTGTGCGCGCGGCGGCGTGCCTTATACCAGAAATCCTCGCGGCCGGCGAACCTTCTCTGCCGCGCGCGATGTCGGGAGCATGCCCGGAATGTCGTCCGCTGGCAAGGACACGACGCACTGCGTCAGCGATCGGGACCGCCGGGCGAAACCAGCGCAGGCAGATGCCGATAGCGCTCGAACAAGGCCGTCTGCCGGTGCCGCGTCGGGACCGCTTCGCCGCCGATGATGACCCGCTCGGCATGCGTCAGCAGCTCGAACGGATCGCCCGACCAGACCACCAGATCGGCGACCGCGCCGGCGCGGATGACACCCCGATCGCCCAGGCCATAGAGCGCCGCCGGCGTCGCCGTCACCGCCCGGAGCGCGTCGTCGTGCGACAGGCCGGCGCGCACCGCGTTGCCCGCCCATTGGCGCAGCTTGCGCACCTGGTGCGTGGCGAAGGTGCTCAACGCGATCGGCACGCCGGCCTTGGCCAGCAGCGCCGCGGCGTCGGCCCGGCTGTGCAGTCGATCGAAGTCGAGCGGCGCGTCGACCGAGGGGTCGAGGATGACCGGCACGCGCGCCTTGGCCAGCGCGTCGGCGGCCAGCCAGGCTTCGGCGCCACCGGCGATGATGATCTTGACCCCAAACTCCTCGCCCAGGCGCAGCGTGGCGAGGATGTCGGTGCGCCGCTCGACGTGCACGATCAGCGGCACCTCGCCGCGCACGACCGGGCCAAGCGCTTCGAGGTCGAGCCGGCTCGCGGCCATCTTGCGCAGGCGGTTCTGCTCGAAGGCGGCCTTGTTCTTGGCGTAGACGCGCGCGTCGTCGAGCACCTCGCGCAGCGCGAGCAACGCGGTGCCGCGGGCGCCGTGCGCGACGCCGCCCAGACGGGCCACCATCGCCGCCGGGGCGCGCAGCGGAGCATCGCCAACCAGCGAATAGACCGCCGCCTGCCCGGCGATGATGCCGCCGCCCGGCGCGGTGAGCACGGTGGTGATGCCGTGGGCGCGCTGGATGGCGATCGCCGGGTTGTCGGGGTTGAAGTTGTCGACCGCCCGATTGGCGGCGCGAATGGCCGGCCCGCGGGCTTCAGTGTCGTTGCTGGCCGGCACGAGGTCGATATCGACGAGGCCCAGGCCGGTGAAAGCGTCGATCAGGCCGGGCGTGATGATCTTGCCGCGGCAGTCGATGACCTCGGCGCCGGCCGGCACGGCCAGCCCGGGGCCGATGGCGGCGATCTTGCCGTCGCGCACGATGACCGTGGCGTCGGGCACCGGCGGCCCGTCCCCGGGGTGCACCGTGCCGCCGACCAGGGCGATGACCGCAAAGAGCCCGATCATGGCGACACCTCCCGCCCGACCTCGAAGTCGCTCCACGGCGCGCCGGGCGCGGCGGCGTCGTGGCGCAGATGGCCGTCGATGAAGACCTTTTCGGCGCGCGCATAAACACTGAACGGGTGATGATCCCAGATGACCACGTCGGCCATGCGCCCCGGGGTCAACGCGCCGGTCTCGGCATCGATGCCGAGCGCCCAGGCCGGGTTGGCGGTGATCCACTTGATCGCGTCGTGCTCGGTGACCTTGACGCCCGCCTGCTGCCCCGAGGCCAGCGCCTTGGCCGCCTCTTGGTTCATGCGCTGAATGCCCTCGGCGCTGTCGGTGTGCAGCACGCCGCGCGCGCCGGCTTCGCTGACCAAGGCCAGGTTCTGCTCGATGGCGTCTTCAGCTTCGATCTTGAAGCCCCACCAGTCGGCCCAGGTGCTCACCGAGACATCCTTGGCCGCCAGCACGTCGCGGATCTTGTAGGCCTCGACCGCGTGGTGGAACGAGCGCACCTTGAAGCCGAACTCGTCGGCCAGCTTGAGCTGAAGCAGCATCTCGTCGGCGCGATAGCAGTGGATGTGCACCAGGATGTCGCCATCGAGCACTGCGGCCAGGGTTTCGAGCACCAGGTCGCGGTCGGGCGGCGGGTTGGGCACGTCTTCGCCGTCTTCTTTCTTGGTCGGGTTCTTGCGCCACTCGGCCCACTTCTGGCGGTAGCGGCGGGCGGCGATCCACTTGTCGCGCATCAGGTACAGGCTGCCCATGCGGCTCATCGGCATGGTCTTGCGGCCGATGCCATAGACCCATTTCGGATTCTCGCCGCAGGCCATCTTCAGGCCATCCTTGGCCCCGGGGAAGCGCATCGCCCGCGACTCGCGCGCCGGGTGCAGCTTGAGCACCACGCCGTGGCCGCCCATCAGGTTGCCGCTGCCGGGCAGGGCCTGGATGGTGGTCACCCCACCGGCCACCGCGCGCTGGATGCCCGGATCTTGCGGCCAGAACGCCTCTTCGGCGCGCACGCCGGCGGTGATGGGGTTGGTCATCTCGTTGCCGTCGGCGTTGGCTTCGACGCCCGGCGACGGATAGACGCCGAGGTGGCTGTGCGTGTCGATCAGCCCGGGCGTGACAAAGCGGCCCTTGGCGTCGATGACCTGCTCGCCTTCGGCTGCGGCCGGCGCGTCGCCCTCGCCGAGCGCTTCGATGCGGCCGTCGCGCAGGCGAATCCAGCCGCGTTCGATGCGCGGCCGGGCGTCGTCGGCGGTGAGCAGCGTGGCGTCGCGGATGAGCACCGGTTTTGGCGCTTCGCGTTGGCCGGTATAAGCGCCCGGCTCGACCGCGATCGGCGGATCGAGCGGCACGCGCTGCTTTTTCGAGCCGTCATCGCGCGTCGGCGCGCCCGCGCAAGCCGCGAGCGTCGTGACGGCGATCAGGATGGTTGCCAGCAGCCCCCGGGGAAAGGCCCCTGCTGCGCCGGTCAATGCGCCGCCATCGGCCGTGTTCCTCACCACTCGGCGTAGTGCTGCTACGCCCTCGGGTTCGCGCCTTGCCGCTGTCGACGCCTCATCCGGCTCGCGACGGGTACTTTCCCCGGGTTCTGCTACGAGACTTCGACCCACTGGCACCTCCCTGGCCGGCGGAATCTACCGCGAAGCCAGGAGCGGTGCACGGTTCTCACAGCGGTGCGCAAGTCCGTTGGTTCCCCAAGCGCGCCGGACGCGGCGCCGCTGGCAAGGCCGAGAGCGGAGGCGATGCCGTCGCATCGTCGAGCATCGAGAACGCGGCCAGGGGCGTCGCGGACAAGCGCGACGGAATCAACGGCGCCGCGCACTGCTGTCAGGCGGGCACGGAGGCGAACTGCGTGCTGAGCTGGGCGGGCGTCAGGCCGAAGCGGCGCTGGCGGTGAGCGTAGTCGCTGATGGCGGCGTCGAGGTCGTTCTCGGCGAAGTCGGGCCAGAGGCAGTCGACGAAGCAGAGCTCGGCGTAGCAGGCCTCGATGGGCAGAAAGCCCGAGAGCCTCAGCTCGCCCGAGGTGCGGATGAGCAGGTCGACGTCGGGGCGGCCTTCGGTCGACAGCGCGCCCATGACCTGCTGCTCGCTGACGTCGGCCGGCAGCAATTGCCCGCGCGAGGCCAGGTCGGTCAGCCGGCGCACCGCCTGCACCAGATCGCGGCGGCCGTCGTAGCTGACGGCGAGGGTGAGGGTCATGGTGCGGCAATGGGCGGTGGCGGCTTCGACCTCGGCCAAGGTGGCCCGCACCATCGGGGGCAGGAACTCGCGCTCGCCGATGGCGGTGAGGCGGATGTTCTTGTCGAGCATCTCCTGCTTCTCTTCGCGCAGGAACTTGAGCAGCAGGTCCATCAGATCGGCCACCTCGTCGGACGGGCGGCCCCAGTTCATGCTGCTGAAGGCAAAGAGCGTCAGCCAGGGCACTTCGAGGCGGCGCGCGTGGCGAACGATACGCCGGACGGCCTCGGCGCCTTCGACGTGGCCCCGCCCGCGCGGCAGCCCGCGCTGATCGGCCCACCGTCCGTTGCCGTCCATGATGATCGCCAGGTGTCGGGGCTTCATGCCATTCCTCCGCCGAAGTCGTCGGCTGGTTTTATCGCAACGGCCGTGAAAGCTGTATGAAGGCCGGATGAAATGTTGCAAAAACCGGACGGACCATGCCAGGGAGATGCAGGGGAAGCCAGCGTGGACACAAAGCGCATCGCGATTCTGACCGGCGGCGGTGACTGCCCGGGGCTCAACGCGGTCATCCGGGCCGCGGTCAAGACCGGTCGCGGCTACGGTTGGGATGTCTACGGCGTGCGCAACGGCTTCGAGGGCCTGCGCCGCGTCGATACGCTGCGGCTCAGCCGCGAGCGCATCAAGGGCATCCTGCCGGTGGGCGGCACGATTCTGGGCTCGACCAACAAGATCAACCCGTTTGCGGTCAAGATCGGCGACCAGGTCGAAGACCAGTCCGAGCTGGTGCTCGACAACTTCCGCGAAGAGGGCTTCGACGCGCTCATCGCCATCGGCGGCGACGGCACGCAGCGCATCGCGCAGCGGTTCTTCGAACTGGGCCTGCCGGTCGTCGGCGTGCCGAAGACGATCGACAACGACGTCGGCGCGACCGATGTGACCTTCGGCTTCGACACCGCCGTCGAGACCGCCACCGACGCCATCGACAAGCTGCACCCGACCGCCGAGTCGCATCAGCGCGTGCTGGTGGTCGAGATGATGGGCCGCACGGTCGGCTGGATTGCGCTGCACGCCGGCATCGCGGGCGGGGCCGACGTCATCCTGATCCCGGAGATCCCGTTCGACGTCGACGCGGTCTGCGCCGCCGTCGAGCGCCGGTACAACTCGGACCGCAACTTCGCCATCGTTGTCGTCGCCGAGGGCGCGCGCCCGGTCGACGGCCAGTTGGTCGAGGTCGAGGCGGCGCCGCGCACGCTGATGGGCTCGCCGCTCTGCAACGCGCTCTGTGAAGCCATCGCCGCCAAGACCGGCCGCGAGGTGCGCGGCCTGGTGCTCGGCCACCTTCAGCGCGGCGGCTCGCCGACCACCTATGACCGCGTGCTCGGCTCGCGTTATGGCGCCGCCGCGGTGCGCCTCATCCGCGACGGCCGCTTCGGCGAGATGGTCGCCCTGCGCGGCAACCAGATCACCTCGGTCAAGATCGCCGAGGCCATCGCTCGAGTGCGCGAGGTCGATGTGGCCGGCGACACCGTGCAGACCGCGCGCGACCTGGGCATCTCGTTCGGCGATCGCACCTGATTTGCCGGGCGGCGTATCCGTTGGGGGGGTCGGGGTGTCGTTTGAACATCCGGCAACCCAGGAGGCGGCCGCCATCACTGCTCTGCCCCAGCCACGCGAACGTTGGCCTTTCGGCTTTCCGCGGGGCTATCGCTTGCAGACCCATGTGCTCGACGACGCCTCGCCCGCGACGCGGCGGCAGGTGGCGGAGGCGCTCTTTCCGACCTTCGCCGCGTTTTATCCCGGCTTTCGGTTCGAGCGCTTCGTGCGCGACTATTTTCGCCCGAAGGCGCGCGAGTGCCGGGCGCTGCTGCTGACCGATCCGGCGGGCGAGGCGGCGGGCCTCATCGCCTACTGCGCCGAGGACATCGACGTGGACGGCGACCCGTTGCTGCTCGGCGACGCGGTCACGCTGCGCCGCGCCGATCAGACACACCTCGGTGGCCGGTTCGGCCTGCTGACCACGCTCCAGACGTTTGGCCCCGCCCTGCGCGCGCGGCGCCGCGGCCGAACGCCGGTGCTGCTGCTGGTCATCTCGTCGCCGGAGGGCTTTCGGGGTCTGTACGACTACTGGCCACGCACGCTGCCGCGGCCGGGCATGACCGATCGCGACGGGCGGCTCGGTCGCTGGTACGCCGCGCTGCGCGCCGAGGCGGGCTTTCCGGTCGACCCGGCGGCGCCGTGGACCTTCCGCGAGGGGGTGCGCTTTGCGGTCGATCCGGCGCGCCGGCGCCGCCGCGAGGCCGATTCACACCCGGCGGTGCGCTTCTTCCTGGAGCACTGCCCCGATTATGGGCAGGGCCAGGAGATGTTTGTCCTGGTGCCCTTCTCGACCAGCGATCTGCTGCGCGCGCCCGGCCGCATGTTGCGCGGCATGGCGCGCCGCGTGATCGGTCGCCGCCGCCGGCGCTGATCGACGATCGCATCGCCGTCTGTCACTTCCGGGCCGGTTGCTGAATCAGCAATGCAAAGCCCGCCCGGAAGGCAGTCGTCGATGATGAACCTGGAACAGACCATGCCCACAAACTGGCTGGCGCGCGGCGGCGCGATGGGCCGCATCATGGGCCGCACCGTGCTGCGGCAATGGCAGCTCAAATGGAAGCAGCGGCGCGTCAGCCGCGAGCACCAGGCGGCGCTGATCGAGCAGCATCACATCGAGACCGCCGAAGAGATCACGCGCCTGATGGATGACATGAAGGGCGTGTTGATGAAAGCGGGCCAGGTGCTCTCTTTTGTCGACAGCGGCCTGCCCGAGAGCGCGCGCGAGCGGCTGCGGGGTCTGCAACGCAACGCGACGCCGATGGCCTGGTCGCTGGCCCGCGGGGTGATCGAAGCCGAGCTTTGCGGCGACGTGTCGCGGCATTTCAAGCGCATCGATGAGGAGCCGGTGGCCGCAGCGTCCATCGGGCAGGTGCATCACGCGGTGCTGCACGATGGGCGCGAGGTGGCGGTGAAGGTGCAGTACCCGGGCGTGGCCGAGGCCATTCGCGGCGACCTGTCGACCGTCGACGCGCTCGGCCGCGTGCTCGGCCTGTTGCGGCCCGGCCTTGATGCGCACGGTTTTCTGGAAGAGCTGCGCGGGCTGTTGCTCGGCGAGCTGGACTATCGTCGCGAGGGCGCCGATCAGGCTGAATTTGCTCGTATTTACAATGACCATCCGGTCATTTTCATACCGCCGGTCGTATCGGAGCTGACCACCGAGCGCGTGCTGGTGCAGGCCTATGTCGAGGGCTTCGGCTTCTACGATTTTGTCGAACAGGCCACGCCGCGCGAGCGCACGTTGGCGGGCATGGCCATTCACGACTTCGTGCTCGAAAGCTTCCACCGGCACTTGATGTTCAACGGCGACCCGCACCCCGGCAATTACCTCTTTGCCGTCGACGGGCGCGTGGCCTTCCTCGACTTCGGCTGCGTGCGCCGCTTCGAGCGCACGACGCAGCAGCAGATCTGCGGGCTGATCGACGCGGTGCGCCTCGGCCAGCGGGCCGACTTCGTGGCGGCGTTGACCACGCTTTGCGGGCATCCGCCGCGGGGCGATATCAGCCCGCTCTGGCGCTTCTTCGAGCACCAGTTCACCCCGCTGCTGGAGGACGCACCGTTCCGCTACACGCGCGAGTGGAACGCCCTGGTGCGCGGGCGCGAGGGGCTCGACGAGCTGGCGGCCATCGGCCTGCCGCCCGAGCTGCTGAGCTTCAGCCGCATCACCTTCGGCCTCAACGCGCTGTTTGCCGATCTCGACTTCGAGGGGAACTTCCACCGTGTCTATCAACGCTATCTCGACCCCGACGGCGGTCACCCGACCGGCCTCGCCCATCTCGGGGTCGCGGTCCCCGAAGCCTTCCGCTGAGACCGGCGCGGCGCGGTTCTGGGCGCATCGGCGCCGGCTGCTGCGCTACGGGGGTCGCGTGGGGCACGCGCGGCTGTGGGTCCTGGCCGAGCTTTCGGTCCTTGCGCTGGGCGTCGCCGGCGCCGCGGGTCTGATCGCGGCGCCGTTCATCGACCTGCCCGGCGAAGCGCGGCCGGCGCTGCTGATCGGCGCGTTCGGGCTGGTCGGCCTGCTCGCGAGCACGCTGGGCGCCCTGCTCACGCTCTCGCCCTGGCTGCCGCTGCCCGGCGCGGCTTTTGTGCGCGGCCTGTTGCCATCCCGCCTGCCCGAGCTGGCCACGCAGCTCGATCATGCGCTGCGGGCCCACGCGCCGCCCGAGCGCGCGGCGACCGACGAGTTGCTGAACAGCGCGCGGCGGCGTGTCGTGCGCGAGATGCTCGACGACCTGCTGAGCGGCGAGGGCGCGGCCGATGAGCTGACCCGCGGGCTGCTCACGCCCGAGCGGGTGCGCGAGAAGCTGGCCGAGCTGGCCGACGACGCGCGTCGCGATCCGGCGCTGCGGGCGCATCTGGCCGAGATGCTGGTGACGCTGGTCACCGCGCAGTCGAACCTGACCCGGCCGCTGATCAAGCGGGTATTGCGCAAAGCGACCGGCGGCGATCCCTTTGCCGAAGACTTCGCTGACTCGAAGAGCATCCGCAAGCGGCTCAACCGCGAGCTGAAGCGCCCGTTCGGCCGGCGGTGGGCGCGCGAGGCGGTGGATCAGACGTGCCGCGACTTCCCGCGGCCGTTCAGCCCGGCCACGGTCGATCGCCTGGTCGACCTGCTGCTCTCGCGCTTTGAGATCGAGAGGCTGACCGGCGATCTGCAGGACGAGATCGTCGAGCGGCTCGAAGCGCGCGAGGCCGATGGCGCGGCGGTGGACCATGTCGACCGGGTCTTTGCCGGGCTGCTCGATGAGATGGTGCAGCAGCGCGCCGCCCTGGCCACCCGATTGCCCCGCCTGTCGAATGCGCGCTTCGCCGAGCTGGGCGAGCGGCTGGCCGATCACCGCGTCTGCCGCCTGCCCGTGCTGGGCTACGGCCTGGGCGCTGCGCTCGGCGCGTTGGTCACCCTCGCGCTCGGCTGAGCGCCTTGCCCCGACCGCCGCAGTTCGCGCACAGTCGCGCCGGGATCGAAAACGGAGGTGCGGCGTGCGCGCACGGGTCAAATGGATCGAAGGCGCGGCTTTTGTGGGCGAGGCCGACAGCGGCCACGGGCTGATCATCGACGGCGCGGCCGATATCGGTGGGCGCAACCTGGGTATCCGGCCGATGGAGATGGTGCTGACCGGGCTCTGCGGCTGCACCGCGATGGACGTGATCAGCATTCTGCGCAAGCAGCGGCAGGCGGTGACCGACTGCGTGATCAGCGCCGAGGCCGAGCGCGCCGACTCGCCGCCCAAGGTGTTCACGCGCATCCACCTGACCTATCGCGTGACCGGCCACAACCTGCGCCGCGAGGGCGTCGAGCGCGCGGTGGCGTTGTCGGCCGAGAAGTACTGCTCGGTCTCGCAGATGCTGCTGGCGACGGTGGCGATCACCCACTCGATCGAGGTCGAAGAGGCCGCCGTCGGATGATCCGGTGGCTGCTGCTGACGCTGGTTCTGCCCGGTCTGGCCCTGGCCCACGGCGACCGGCCACGGGTGGTCGGCCTGGTCTTCCCGCCCGGCGGCGAGGCCGACACGGTCTATGCGCTGACCGACCAGCAGGGCCTCTTCGCCAACCCCAAATCGGGTTTTCGCTGGCTGTGTGAAGACGCCGTGGCGCCGCTGGCCGGGCTGCGCGGGCTGGCGTTTGCCGGTCAGCGGCTGGTGGCGGCGACCTCGGTGGGGCTGTTTGCCAGCGAGGATGGCGGCTGCGGCTGGGCGCGGGTCGAGGGGCCGCCGGCGGGGCATCGGCTGGCCGGGTTGTGGACGCATCCGACCGACGGCGGCTGGCTGGTGGCGAGCCAGGGCGAGGGCGTGCTGAACGGCGTCTGGCGCTCAGATGATGAGGGCGAGACCTGGACGATGGCGATGCCCGCCCTGCGCGGCCGGGTGCGCGACCTGCGCTGGGCGGTGAGCGACGCCGATCGGGTCTATCTGGGCACGACGGAAGGCAATTGGCGCAGCGATGACGGCGGGCGAAGCTTTGCGCCGCTGGTGGCCGAGGCGGCGATCGCGCCGCCGGTGCAGCCGAGCGAGGCGCGGTTGTTGGCGGTCGACCCCGATGATGCCGACGTGGTCTTTGCCA
>JAGQJJ010000297.1 GCA_020430675.1 Myxococcales bacterium | reverse complement strand
TCGTCCGCGCCCTCGCCCCCCTTGCATGCGGGCAGCAGCCCGGCGGCGCTGAGGCCCGCGATGAACTGGCGGCGGTTGGGGCGCATGGGATGACTCCTGGGGGATCAGGTCCCCTCGAGGTAGTTGCTGCCGTAGGCGACCTGCTCCGGGGTCAGCGCGTCGATCTCGATGCCCATGGTCTGCAGCTTGACCTGCGCCAGCTCCTGGTCCTGCTCCTCGGGGATGTCGTGGACCTTGACCTCCAGCGACTTGCCCTGCTGGGCCATGTGGATCATGCCCAGGAACTGGTTGGCGAAGCTCATGTCCATGACCTCGCTCGGGTGCCCTTCGGCGGCGGCCAGGTTCACGAGGCGGCCGCGCGCGAGCAGGTAGATGCGGCGGCCATCCTTCATCGTGAACTCTTCGCAGCTCGGCCGAATCGTGCGCCACGACTCGGCCTGGGCCTCCAACTCGCCGATGTTGATCTCGCAGTCGTAATGCCCGGTGTTGCAGATGATCGCACCGTCGCGCATCGACGCAAAGTGGCGGCCCACGATGACATCTTTCATGCCGGTCGCGGTGATGAACACGTCGCCCTCGGCGGCGGCCTGATCCATCGTCATCACCCGCATGCCCTCCAGCGTGGCCTTCAGGGCCGCGGTGGGCTTGATCTCGGTGACGATGACGTTGCTGCCCATGCCCTTGGCGCGCTGGGCACAGCCGCGGCCGCAGTGGCCGTAACCGGCGACCACGAAGTTCTTGCCGGCGAGCAGCACGCTGGTCGCGCGCAGGATGCCATCCAGGCTCGACTGGCCGGTGCCATACACGTTGTCGAAGTCCCACTTCGTCTCGGCGTCGTTGACCGCGATCACCGGGTAGCGAAGCTGGCCCGCGTCGGCCATCGCGCGCAGGCGATGCACGCCGGTCGTGGTCTCTTCAGTGCCGCCGATGACCGTCGCCGACAGCTCGGGGAACTTGGTGTGCACCCGCATGATCAGGTCGGCCCCGTCATCGAGCGTCAGGGTCGGCTTGAAGTCCAGGGTGCGGTCGATGCACCAGTAGAACTCCTCGACGCTCATGCCATGCCACGCATAGATCGAGAAGCCCTCGTCGGCCAGCGCCGCCGCCACGTCGTCTTGCGTCGACAGCGGGTTGCAGCCCGACCACGAGATCTCGGCGCCCGCCGCGGCCAGCGTGCGCACCAGCACCGCGGTCTCTTTGGTGACGTGCAGGCAACCGGCGATGCGCATGCCCGCGAGCGGCTTCGTCTTGCCGTACTGCTCGCGCAGCGCCATCAGCACCGGCATACGGGACTCGGCCCAGGCGATCTTGTCGCGACCAGCGGCGGCGAGGGTGATATCAGCGACCTTGTAACTCATGAATTGTCCTCTCGGGTCGATCCCGCGGGCGTTCGCGGCGGCGGGTTTATAGGCGGTCAGACCCCGTCGCGTCAATGCGGCGAGGAACGAGCAACCCCCCGATCACTCCACCGGCGCGCGGCGGATGGCGGCCCCCAGGCTGAGCAGCTTCTCTTCGATATGGGCATATCCACGATCGATCTGCTCGATGTTGTAGATCTGCGTCTCGCCCACCGAAGCCAGCCCGGCGATGAGCAGCGCCATGCCCGCGCGCACGTCGGGGCTCTGCACGCGCCCGCCGCGCAGCGTCTGCGGCCCGCTGACCACCACGCGATGCGGGTCGCACAAAATGATCTGCGCGCCCATGCTCTGCAGGTGGTCGACAAAAAACATGCGGCCCTCGAACATCTTCTCGAAGAAGAGCACGGTGCCCATGCACTGCGTGGCCACCGTGATCACGATGCTCATCAGATCGGTGGGAAACTGCGGCCAGATGCCGTCATCCACCTTCGGCACATGCCCGTGATAATCGGGCTTGATGCGCATCGGCTGGTCTTCGGGCACAAAGAGCCGGTCGCCCTCGATCTGAAAGTAGATGCCCATCCGCCGGTAGACCATGCGGATCATGCGCAGCGCGTCGGGGTTGACCCGGCTGATGGTCAACGGGCTGCGCGTCACCGCGGCCAGGCCGATGAAGCTGCCGATCTCGAGGTAATCGCTCTCGATGGTGTGATCGGCGCCCGACAGTTTGTTCACGCCCTCGATCACCAGCGTATTGGTGCCGATGCCGGTGATCTGCGCGCCCATCGCCACCAGCAGATTGGCGAGCTGCACCACATGCGGCTCGCAGGCGGCGTTGCGGATGGTCGTGCGGCCCTTGGCCCGCACCGCGGCCATCAGCGCGTTCTCGGTGCCGGTCACCGAGGCTTCATCGAGGAAGATGTCGGCCCCGAGCAGGCGCCCGCCGCGAATGTCATACAGCTCGTCGGCGCCCACGCTGGCGCCCAGCGCCTGAAACGCATGGAAATGCGTGTCGAGCCGCCGCCGGCCGATGACGTCGCCGCCCGGCGGGGGCAGCACCACGCGCCCGAAGCGGGCCACCAGCGGCCCGGCGAACAGGATCGAAGCCCGCACCTTGCGGCAGAGCCCCACATCGGGCTCGGGCTCGGTCACGCCCTCGGCGCAGATGCGCACCGTGTCGTCGTCGAGCCACTCCACCGTCGCCCCGAGCTGCTCGATGACCTGGCACATCACCAGCACGTCGCGAATGCGCGGCATATTGCGCAGCGTGACCGGCTCTTCGGTCAGCAACGTCGCCGCCAGCGCCGGCAGCGCCTCGTTTTTGTTCCCGCTCGGCCTCACCGTGCCGGTGAGCCGCCGGCGCCCTTCGATGATGAACTTCTCCATCCCTCAAGCCCCTTCGGCAGCGACGACCCCGGCGGTCACCCGCCATACGCGGCGATCGGCGTCGATCCGCAGAAAGGCCGGGTCGGTCGTCGTGATGAAGACCTGGCCTTCAAACCCCCCCAGAAACGCGAAAAGCCGGGCATTGCGCAAGGGGTCCAGCTCACTCGACACATCATCGAGCAAGAGCACCGGGCAGACGCCCTGATCGGCCTGCAGAAGCTCGATCTCGGCGATCTTGAGCGCCAGCACCATCGCGCGTTGTTGGCCCTGGCTGGCGTAGATGCGCGCCGAGCGTTCGAGCAGCCCGAAGACCAGATCATCGGCGTGCGGCCCGCGCTGGGTGAAGCCCCGCTGCCGGTCGCGCTCGCGATCGGTCGCCCACGCCGCTTGCAGACCGGCGGCGCCGTCTTCAAGCCCGGCATCGAGGCTGGGTCGATAGCGCAGCTCGCCGGCGAGGCCTTCGCCGGCGATGGTGCCAAAGACCTCGGCAAACCGCGGCGCCAGCCGGTCGACAAATGACTTCCGCGCCGCCATCAGGCGCGCCCCGCGGTCGGCGAGCGTCGCTTCGTACACCTCGACCAGCGCGTCCTCCGCGCCGTCGCGCAGCAGGCGGTTGCGCGCTTCGAGCGCCCGGCGGTACTCGACCACGACCGCCAGGTGCGCCGGCCGAGCGGTGAAGACCGCGCGATCGAGCAGTCGGCGCCGGCCATCGGGCGAACCGCGCACCAGCCCCACGTCATCGGGCGTGAAGAGCACCACCGCCAGCGCACCGAAGTAATCCGAAGCCTTGACCGCCTTGCCCTCGCGCAGCGCGTTGCGCTCGCCCTCGCGCACCTCGACGGCCAGCCGGTGCTGCAGGCCCTCATGCTCGACGCGCCCTTCGACGCGCGTCTGCTTCTCGCCCCACCGCACCAGCTCGCGCAGGCGCGTGGCCCGCGCCGGCCGCAGGGTCGACAGCCAATACAACGCTTCGAGCAGGTTGGTCTTGCCCTGGCCGTTTTCGCCGCAGAGCACGTTGAAGCGGCCGTGCGGCTCGATCGAGACCGCGGCCAGATTGCGAAAGTCGCGCAGGACGAGTTGATTGACCCGCACGCCGGTCAGATGCGCATCGGCATGACCACGAAGAGATAATCGTCGTTTTCGTGCTCGCGGAAGAGGCCCGGCGACAGCGCCTCATTAAGCGCCATCTCGACCTTGGGCGCGGTCAGAATCGAAAGGATGTCGCGCACATAGCGGGCGTTGAAGGCGATGATCAGCTCGCCGCCATCATAGCCTTCGACCTCGATCTCTTCGCGGGCGCGCCCCAGGTCGGGGTTGTCGCTGAGCAGCGTCATGCGGCCGGGGCGCAGCTCGATACGCACGCCATGGGTGCGCTCGCTGGCCAACAGACCGATGCGCCGCAGCGAGTTGAGGAAGGGGATGCGCTCCAGCACCACCCGCCGCGCGCTCGACTTGGGGATGACCTGGCGGTAATCGGGGAAGACCGCGGCGATGAGCCGCACGAACAGCACCAGATCGTCGGCGGCGACCACGAGCTGGTTGTCGAGGAAGCCGAAGCGCACCTCGGCGCCCACCTCATCGAGCAACCGCTTGAACTCTTCGACGCCCTTGCGCGGGATGATCACGCCCTCGCGCTCGTCGATCTCGCCGCCGCGACCCGCGTCGCGCTCGCCCTGGCTGAGCCGGTGCCCATCGGTCGAGACCATGCGCACCCGGTTATTGCCCATGCAGCGGAAGTAGACGCCGTTCAGGTTGGGCCGCGACTCATCGGTCGAGACCGAGAACCTGGTGCGCTCAAGCAGCTCGCGCAGGGCCTCGCCATCAACCGGCATCAGCTTGGTGCCGCTGGCCTCGGGCAGCGAAGGGTAGGTGTCGGCGGTCTGCCCGAGCAGCATGAACTCGGTGTTCTTGCAGCGCAGGGTGACCTTCTCGTCCTCGCCGGCTTCGATGTCGACCTCTTCGCCCGGCAGGCTGCGGACCACCTCGAACAGCCGCTTGCCGTCGACCGTGATCCGCCCCGGCTCGGTCACCCGGCAGCCCACATACCCGTCGTAGGTCACGTCGAGATCGGTCGCTGCCACCCGCAGCCGGCCATCGGGGTGCGCTTCGAGCAGCGCATTCGACAGCACGGGCAGCGTCGCCTTGCGGCTGAGCACGCCTTGCAAGCGGGCCAGAGCGCGGGTGAAGAGGTCGCGATTCACGACGAATTTCATAGCGTTCTCCCAATCGGCGCCTTCAAGCGACCCCGGTGAATAACCAGAATGCCCACGCTTTGCAACGCCGAATGACCGCGCGCCGGGCGGGCTCGGACGAGGTGTGGATTCTGATCAGAGGATCGATCGAAGGAGTTCTTGATCAATCATCTTCATCGTAAGGCCTGTGAATCGTGGGTATATCTCTACAACTCATCGAAATTTCAAGATAAAAGCACTCTGTTTGCCTGTGTGCATCCGCGGGAGATGACTGTGTGCAGACCGGGGATGTCTTCTTGCATCGGTTTCTCCACGATCTGCGCACAGCCAGATCACAGGCCGTCCACAGGCATTTCACAGCCCCGCCAACGGGCTTTTTGACCGATGCGCGCCCCTGATTTTCCGGCTACCCTGCGCCGGTCATGCTCTACCCCCAAGTCGCGCGCCTGCTCTTTCGACTGCCCCCCGAAGACGCCCACCGGCTCACCCTCGCCGCCCTGCACGGCGCGTTGGCGACGCCGGGCGTCGACGCGCTGATCCGACGCTTCTGTCGTCCCGGATCGGCGCCAGTCGAGGCCTTCGGCCAGCGCTTCAACCACCCGATCGGGCTCGCCGCCGGCTTCGACAAAGACGCGCGCCACGTCGACGCGATGGCGGCGCTGGGTTTTGCTTTTGTCGAGGTCGGCTCGGTGACCGCGCGGGCCTGTCCGGGCAATGAGCGGCCGCGCCTGTTCCGCCTGCCCGAAGACGGCGCGCTGATCAACCGCATGGGCCTCAACAACGGTGGCGTTGGAGCGGCGGTCGAGCGCCTGCGCGCGCCGCGGCCGGTGCCGGTTTTTGTCAACGTCGCCAAGA
>JAGQJJ010000296.1 GCA_020430675.1 Myxococcales bacterium | reverse complement strand
TCGACGGGCGGGAGATGGGGCGGCTGCGGCCCGGTGAGGCCGAGACGCTGCGCGGCCTGACCGCCGGCCTGCACATGGTGACGCTGAGCCACGGCCGCCACGTCGTGGAGAGCCGCCGGGTGCGGGTCGACGCGGGCGATTGCTCGGAGATGGTCGCGTGGCAGGATGCCCGGCCGACCGGCCGCCCCGCGGGTCCGCCGCCCGTGGCCCGCCGCTGAGCCCTGCCGTCAATCCGCCTCTACGGCGCGTCCTCGTCTCGCCCCTCCACCGCTTCGCGCAGCCGCAACAGCGGCGACGCCGTCCGCGAGCGGAACGCCGCGCGCAGCACCTCGCTGAGCAGCGCGTGCGAGCTGGCCCCCTCGATATGCAATCCCCCACCCGCCTGAGCGATGGCCTCGTGCTGCGGCAGCACCGCGCGGCGGTAGTCGCGGGTGACCGCGGCGCTGCGGCCCAAGCCGCGGGGGCGGGTGGTGAGCACATGCACCTGGCCGCCGGCGGCGTGGAAGCGCCGAGCGACCTTGAGGCAGTCGGCGGCGGCCGGGTCGTCGCTGGCGGCGTCGGAGGCGACGATCATCAAGCGGATGGCCTCGGGTCGCCACGCAGCATGTTCGGCTTCGGCCATGCTGCCGCAGAGCCATTCGGGGCGGTCGTCGTCGACGCCGGTGCTGGTGGCTTCGATGCCGTCGAGGAAGGTGCCAAGCGCGGTCTCATCGTCGGTCAACGGGTGGCTCTGCAGGCGCAGGTCGTGCGCTTCGCGGCGGTCGCGGAAGACGACCACGCCGACGCGCGCGGTGGGGCTGACCACGCGCAGGGCGTCGACGGCGGCCTTGAGGTTCTGGCGGGTGGCGTCGAGGCTGGGTTTCATCGAGCGCGTGGCGTCGATGACCAGCACCGCGTCGACGGGGCGCGCGGTGCGCGGGTCGAGCTGGTCGAGGGCCTCGCGGGCGGCGTCGCTGAGGGCGGCGGCGCGGGCGTCGGCGCTGGCGGCGCTGCTCTGAGCTTCGGCGAGCGCAACGACGAGCCGATCGCGCTCGGCGATGGCGGTGCGCAGCGCGATCTCGGCGGCGTCCTGGGCGCCGGCGGCGCGGGCGGCGGCGGCGGCGGCCACGTCGCGGCGCTGTTCTTCTTCGCGCCGGGCGCGCTCGGCGGCGCGCTTGGCTTCGGCCTCGGCGGCGAGTTGGTCCTGCGTGCGCAGGTGCTCGGCGCGCTCGCGGTCGAGGCGGCCGCGAATGTTCATGACCGCGACCAGAAACAAGAGCAGCACGCAGCCGAGCGCGGTGGTGAGGATGTCGGCGAGCGACATGCCGAAGCCGTCGGCGCTGCGGCGGCCCTCGCGGCGGCGTCGGCTCACTTCGGCGGCTCGCGGCGCAGGGTCATCGGCGCGGCGGCCTGCTCGCGCAGCGCGCCCAGCTCGGCTTCGAGGCGTGGCAGGGTGGCGCGGGTGTCGCGGGCGGCGCCGACCAGCTCGTCGAGCAGTTCGCCGGGCGCGGGCAGCTCGGCGATCGTGCGGGTGACCGCGGCCAGGGTGCGGTCGATGGCCTGCAAGCTGCGCTCGATGCGCTCGACCGTCTCGGCGGCGTGTTCGGCGGCGACCTGCTCGGCGGTCTGCTGGGCGAGGCCGGCGAGGTCGAGGCCCTGCACGTAGCCGGCGCCCAGGTGCTGGTCGATACGGGCCAGCAGGCGCCGGTCGCGGCCTTCGAGGCCGACTTCGAGCAGCTTGAGCGGCACGACCAACGCCAGCGCCAGCAGGGTGGTGTCGAACGCGGTGGCAAGCCCGGCGACCGCAGGGCCAAGCGCGCCGAGGTCGGCGCCGACGCCATCGATGACCTGATCGAAGGCGGCGATGGCGGCGGCCATGCCGACGACGGTGCCGAGGAAGCCGGAGAGCGGCAGCAGCCACATCACCGCGCCCAGCGGTTTGTACTCGTCTTCGACGTGGTCGTGGGCGCGGTCGACGGCGGTGTGGGCCACCTTGAGCACTTCGTCGCGGGTGGGGCGCTGGGTGCGGAAGTAGCTGAAGACCGCGGCGAGCACCTGGCCGGCGAGGCTGTCTTGCAGGCGGCGCAGCACTTCGAGGCGGCCGATCAGCTCGTCGCGGTGCAGCTCGCCGTCATCCCAGAGCAGCGTGCGGCAGGCTTCGAGGGCGCGACGCTCGCCGGCCTGCAAGAGCAGGCGGCGCAGGGCGTGGCCCAGCCCCCAGAAGAACAGCGCCAGGGTGAGCGGCTGGGTCCAGCCGCGGTGCAGCAGCAGCTCGGCGAGGCGGCCGTCGGGCGCGGCGAGGTGCTGCGTGCCGAGCAGGGTGAGCGTGGTGCCAAGCAGCGCCAGGGCCAGCGGCAGGGCGCGGGCGAGGGCACCGCCGGGCGCGGCGAGGCTGAGGGCGGGCAGTTGTCGTCCGGTGGCCAGATCCATCGGCGCCTCCGTGATTGGGCGTCGCCGATGAGAATCGCGCGCCCGGCCGGAATGTTCCAGCCGGGTGCAGAGAGGCGGGTCAGCTCACTGGCAGAAGGCGCCGAATTCGCCGGGCACGCACTGCTGGCCCTGCGCGCCGCAATCCTGCGTGAAGTTGGGCAGATAGACGCATTCGCCGCGGCCGTTGATGACCTCGCACTGGCCCTGGCCATAGAAGACGACCGAGTTGCCGTCGCACTCCGACGGGGGCACCTCGAAGCAGAAGATGCCATTGCACGGGTCGCCGGCGAGGTCGACGACGGGCGTGTTGTTGACGCTGAAGCCGTTCTGCGAGCCGTCGCTGTCGCAGAGCTGCCAAGTCTGGCCCTGGTCGAGCGAGAACCGGAACGCCAGGCTGTACTGGCCGGGCGGCGCGCCGAGGAAGTCGACGTTGGCGAGGTAGCGGTCGTTGTTGCGGTCGTTGGGGTCGGGCGACTGCGAGCCGTCCCAGGCGTCGTCGCTGAAGCCCTGAATCCAGTGCCAATCGGCGTTGTTGACCGGGTCGCTCCCGACGGGGCCGTAGCCGGCCTCGGCGGCGAGCAGGGGATAGAAGTCGGTCCGCGGGGTCTGATCGGTGACGCCCTGTTCATAGATGAGGGCGGCGACCGAAGTGAACTCGCCGATATTGGCCTGCACGTTGCCCGGCGGCTCGACCAGGCGGCAGTAGTCGACCTGCACGTCGATGTCGGGGCATTGCGGGTTGGCGGCGCCGGGCGTGCCGAGGTGGTTCTGGGCGGCGTTGCCGGTGGGGTCGATGAAGTAGACGTCTTCGCCCAGGCACCAGTTGATGCCGCGGTCGTTGTCGACCGGGTCGCGCGCGTCGGGGTCGAGGCTGAGCGATGCGGCCTGTGCAGGCGGGAAAAACGGGCCGATGTCGTAGGTGACCGCGTCGATGATCTGGTTGTTGCACGTCAGACGGACCTCGGTGCCCCGGTTGCTGAGGCCGAAGTTGAAGGCCTGGTGCGGATTGAGGCCACCGTTGAGCACAGGGTCGTCGGAGCTGGCAAAGAGCGCGTAGCCGCCGGCCGGCAGGGCCAGGTTGGCGATGACCAGCGCGGGGCCGACCCCAGCGTCGAGCTGGCAGCCGTCGAGCACGCGGTCGACGCCGCTGCGGTTGTAGATCTCGACCCACTCGGCGGTGGCGTCTTCGAGCGCAAAGTGCGGGTCGTACATGATCTCGGTGATGATCACATCGCCCTCGCGCACGACGGCGTCGGGGTCGAGGCAGACGCCGTTGGCGCAGATCTGGCCCTGCGCGGCGCAATCGACCTCGATGGGCGGGTAGTCGCAGGCCGGCGCGCCGTTGGCGTCGCGGCAGGCGCCCTGGGGGGCGTACATGCGCGCGGTGGTGTCGTCGAGGCAGTCGGGCACGGGCGGGTTCTGGCAGGGATTCGGGTCGCAGGGGTCGAAGACGTCGGGCTGGCAGGGGTCGTTGGGCGCGCCGGGCGTGCCGAGGTGCTGCGGGTCGGCCAGATAGACCGAGCGCGCCTCGCACCATGAGGCGCCATCGTCGTTGAGGTCGGCGTCGATCAGCGTGGGGTCGAGGCCGATCGAAGCGGCGGCCACGCCGACGGGGAAGCCGCCAGCGCCATAGTCGACGCGGTCGATCAGCACGCCGCCGCAGGTGAGCCCCACCGCGTCGCCGCCGTTGTTGAGGCCGAAGTTGAACGCGCCATCGGGCACCAGGCCGCCGTTGCGCGCGACGTCGGCCGAGCGCACGAAGAGCGCGTAGTCATGCGGCAGGATGACGATGTTGGTGTTGATGACCAGGTTGTTGGCCCGGTCGCTCAGGGTGCAGCCGTTGAGCGCCAGGGCCTCGTCGGTCGTGTTGTACAGCTCGAACCACTCGGCGAAGCTCTCGTCGAGGATCTCGGGGTTGTACATGATCTCGTTGACCACAACCTCGCCGGCGACGGGCGCGCGCGCGTTCTGGATCTGGCAGGCGCCGTCGAGGCAGCCGGCGGCGCCGCAGTCCTGGCGCTGGGCCGGGTAGTCGCAGACCGCTTCGCCGTTGGCGACCTGGCAGGCGCCAGGGTTCGGGTAGGTGACGGCGGTGTTGCCTTCGCACATGGCGGCCGGCGGCGCGATGCAGGGGTTCGGCGCGCAGGGGTCGACCGGGCCGGCGGGGCAGATCGGGTTGGGCGCGCCGGGCGTGCCGAGATGCTCGTCGGGGTTGGCGAAGTAGACCGCGTCGCCGAGGCACCAGGCGTCGCCCTGGTCGTTGTCGATGGCGCTGGTGCGGTCGGCGCTCAGGCTCATGGAGGCGGAGCGCGCGTCGGGGAAGCCGGCGGCGGTGCGGCCGTCATCGTAGTCGACGCGGTCGATCTCGGCGCCGCCGCAGCGGATGATCACCGAGTCGCCGGTATTGGTCAGCGCAAAGTCAAAGGTGCCGTCGACGTCGAGGCCGCCGTTGCGGGCCGGGTCGGCGACGCGGGCGAAGAGCAGGTGCTCCCCGGGCGCGATGAGCAGGCCGATCATAGGCAGGCCCTGGCCGGGGTTGACGCCCGGGTCGGCCAGCTCGCAGGTGTCGAGGCTGAGCACCTCGGCGGTGACGTTGGTGAACTCGATCCACTCGGCCTCGGTTTCGAGGAGCACGCCGTTGGGGTCGTAGAGGATCTCGGTGATGACCAGCTCGCCGACCACCGGGGGGCGGACCTGCGGTGGCTGGCAGGCGCCGTTGCGGCAGACCTCTTCGCCTTCGCAGAGCGTCTCGATGCCCGGGTAGCTGCACTCGGCGAGGCCGTCGGGGCCGATGCCGCACTCGCCCGGGGCCTGGTAGGTGATCGCGGTGTTGCCCTCGCAGGCGGGCGGGGGCGCTTCGAGGCAGGGGTTCGGGTCGCAGGGCGCCGCGGGCGGAATCGCGTTGAGCTGACCCGCGTTGGCCGGCTGGTAGCCGTCGGACGAGCCGGGGTCGCCGCCGTCGCAGTACTGCCACGAGCGGCCGCCGTCGATGCTGAAGCGGGCGGCGAAGTCCCACGCGCCGGGGCGGGGCACGATCAGGTTGCCGAAGTACTCGTCGTTGTTGCGCTCGCCCAGCGGGCCGTCGCCGTTGTAGTCGGCGTTGGGGTCGGCGCGGAACCAGACCCAGTCGAGGTTGCCCGTCGGGTCGCTGCCGTCGGGGCCGAAGCCGATGTCGGCGAAGAAGAGGCCGGTGCCGTCGTTGGCCGCGGTCAGGTCGGTGATGCCGGCCTCGTAGACGCGGGCGTAGACCTCCAACGCGGTGTTGAACTCGGCCTCGGCCTCGGTGGGGAACTGCAGGCGGCAGAAGTCGACGGTGGTGTCGCAGGGCGGGTTCGGACCGCCCGGCGTGCCCCACTGGAAGGGCGCGTCGAGGTAGCGGGCCCGCGCCGGGCACCAGTTG
>JAGQJJ010000295.1 GCA_020430675.1 Myxococcales bacterium | reverse complement strand
CCACCCCGCCACCCGCGGCGGACGAAGCGCCGACCGCCGCCCCCTCACCGCCGGTCGCGCCGAGCTGGGCCGCCCCGCCCGAGGCGCCCAAAGGCCCGCCGCTCGGCCGCATGGGCGCGGCCCCCATGCCCGAGGTGCCGGTGGCGGTGGTCAAGGACCACATCCGCCGCTACTACGGCAACCTGCCGCGCAACGGCCGCATGCCGGCGCGCATCCTGGCCGAAGAGCTGTTGCCGCTCGACGTGATCCGCGGGCTCAACATCCCGCCCGACAGCCGCGTCATCGAGCTGGGCCACCACCCGACGACCACATTGACCGGCTTTGAAGAGGCCCTGGCGCTGCCCGAAGACCAGCTCGGCCTGCTCGGCATCACGGTCAAGACGGCCGATGGTCGCGAATACCGCGACTACATCCACACCATTCCCCAGCAGTAACCAGTCGCACGGCGTCCGAAACCCACCGCGGTCGAGCTGAATCTAACCTATACGTAAGGGTATGAGTGGTTGACACCACTTCACGACCCGAGTAGGGTCTGCCCCCCTCGACCCCTGGTCGCCTCGGAGGTGCCCGTGCCCCGGCGCGGTGAACTGATGCGCATCGGCGAGCTCGCCCGCCGCACCGACAAGACGGTGCGGGCGCTGCACCTGTACGAAGAGATGACGCTGCTGTCACCCGCCGAGCGCACGCAGGGCGGTTTTCGGCTCTACGACGAGGACAACGTCGAGCGCATCGTCTATATCGACCGCCTCCAGCGCCTGGGCTTCTCGTTGGGCGAAATTCAGACCCTCGTGCGCGATTGGTCCGCCGGTGAGACCCCGCGCGAGGCGATGGAGCGCATCAAGGCTTCGTATCGCGCCCGGCTGGCCGAAGTGCGCGGGCGCCTGGTCGAGCTGCAGCGCCTGGAGCGCGAGCTGGCCGACAGCCTGGCCTTTCTTGAGGGCTGCCGGTCGTGCGGGGTGCAGGAAGAGGAGCCGCATGATGCCTGCGGCGGCTGCGCCCGCACCGATGAGGCGGCCGATGATTCGCTGACCCTGATCACCGGCCTGACCGCCCATTGACCGGCGCGCTGCCGACGCGGAAGGACTGAGGATGGACCTGCCGATCTACATGGACAACCACGCCACGACGCCCTGCGACCCGCGGGTGGCCGAGGCGATGATGCCGTATCTCACGCAGCATTTCGGCAACGCCGCCAGCCGCAACCACCCGTTCGGCTGGGTCGCCGAAGAGGCCGTCGAGCAGGCCCGCGAGCAGATCGGCGCCCTCATCGGCGCGACCGCCAAGGAGATCATCTTCACCAGCGGCGCCACCGAGTCGAACAACATGGCCATCAAAGGCGCCATCGAGTTCTACGCGGCCAAGGGCAAGCACATCATCACCAGCCCCATCGAGCACAAGGCGGTGATCGACACCGTACGCCACCTGGAGCGCCAGGGCTGCGAGGTGACCTTCCTGCCGGTCAACGCCGCCGGCCTCATCGACCCGAAGGCGGTCGCTGACGCGATTCGTGACGATACGGTCATCGTCAGCTTGATGCACGGCAACAACGAGGTCGGCGTGCTCAACCCGCTCGCCGAGATCGGGGCCATCTGCAAGCAGCGCGGCGTGCTCTTCCACACCGACGCGGCGCAGACGGCGGGCAAGGTGCCGATCGACGTCGAAGCGATGGGCATCGACCTGCTCTCGATCTCGGCCCACAAGATGTACGGCCCCAAGGGCATCGGCGCGCTCTATGTGCGGCGCAAGAAGCCCCGGGTGCGCATCGCGCCGCTCATCCACGGCGGCGGCCATGAGCGCGGCATGCGCTCGGGCACCCTGCCGGTGCATCAGATCGTCGGGCTCGGCAAGGCGGCCGAGATCGCCCGCGAAGAGATGCCCGCCGAGATGGCCCGCACCCGCCGCCTGCGCGACCGCCTGCGCGATCGCATCCTGGCCGGCGTGCCCGAGGTGCTGATCAACGGCGACACCGAGCGGCGCCTGCCCGGCAACCTGAACATCAGCTTCAGCTACGTCGAGGGCGAGTCGCTCTTGATGGCGCTGCGCGATGTGGCGGTGTCGAGCGGCTCGGCCTGCACCTCGGCAAGCCTTGAGCCCAGCTATGTGCTGCGCGCGCTGGGGCTCGACGACGAGAACGCACATTCGAGCATCCGGTTTGGGATCGGGCGCTTCAACACCGAAGAAGAGGTCGACTACGTGGCCGATCTGGTGATCGACGCGGTGGCCCGCCTGCGCGCGATGTCACCGCTTTGGGAGATGCACCAGGACGGCATCGACCTGAAGTCGATCGAGTGGGCCCACCACTGAGGACAGAAGGAGGACGCCATGGCCTATAGCACCAAGGTCATCGACCACTACGAGAACCCCCGCAACGTGGGCACCCTCGACAAGAACGACACCCAGGTCGGCACCGGCCTCGTCGGCGCGCCCGCTTGCGGCGACGTGATGCGCCTGCAGATTCGGGTGACGCCCGAGGGCGTCATCGAAGACGCGCGCTTCAAGACCTATGGCTGCGGCTCGGCCATCGCCAGCAGCAGCCTGGTCACCGAGTGGGTCAAGGGCCGCACCATCGACGAGGCGTTGACCATCAAGAACCGCGACATCGCCGACCACCTGGCGCTGCCCCCGGTCAAGATTCACTGCTCGGTGCTCGCCGAAGACGCCATCCGCGCGGCGATCGCTGACTACAAGCAGAAAAAGGGATTGGCCTGATGATCTCGCTGAGCGAAAACGCAGCCTCGAAGGTCAAGGAGCTGATCGAAAAGCGCCCCGATCCGACGCAGGGTCTGCGCGTCGGCGTGCGCGGCGGCGGCTGCTCCGGCTTCACCTACTTCCTTGAGTTCGCCGAGACGGGCAACAAGGGCGACCGCGAGGTCGACAGCCACGGCGTGACCCTGTTTGTCGATCCCAAGAGCTACCTCTACCTGATGGGCACCGAGATCGACTACGTCGACAGCCTCGCCGGGGCGGGTTTCAAGTTCACCAACCCCAACGCCCGGCGCACCTGTGGCTGCGGCGAGAGCTTCAGCGTCTGAGCCCTCAATGAAGTGTTGGCAATGCGGGCTGGCTGCCGAGGCGGGCGCCGTCTTCTGCGCGGCGTGCAAGACCCTGCTGCCGCCTGATCCGACGATCGACCACTTCGCGCGGCTGGGCCTCGAACGTCGCTTCGCGCAGGACGCCGACCAGATCGCCGCCCAACATCGCCAGCGCCAGCGGCAGGTGCACCCTGACCGCTTCGTCGGTCGCGGCGAGCGCATGGGCGTGCTCTCGATGCAGCACGCCACCGCGCTCAACGACGCGGTGCGGGTGCTGCGCGACCCGGTGCGGCGCGCCGATTACCTGCTGACGCTGCGCGGCGTGTCGATGCACGACGACCGCGGCGTGAAGCTCGATCCGGCCTTCTTGATGGAGGTCATCGAGCTGCGCGAGGCCATCGAAGAGCTGACGGGTACCGACGCGCACGTCGAGCGCAGCCGCCTGGGCCGTGAGATCGCCGCGCGCTACGAAGCGACGCTGAGCCGCCTGGGCGAAGGCCTCGACGCGCCCGCCGACGCCGCCCCTCCCCTCGACGCGCTCGCCCGCCTCGCGGCGCAGCTCAAGTATCTTCGGCGCATGCTCGACGAGCTGGGCGCCGGCGACCCCTGAAAGACTGGCAGGAGCCCGGCCCATGAAAGCCATCGGCATCGACCTCGGCACCACCAACAGCCTGGTGGCCGTGGTGCACAACGGCGAAGCCCGGGCGCTGCCCGACGCCGAGGGACGGGCCATCCTGCCGTCGGCGGTCGCCTTTGGCCCCGACAACACGCTGACGGTCGGCCACGAAGCGCGGGCGCAGGCCCATGAGCGGCCGGGCGACACCGTGGTCTCGGTCAAGCGGCTGATGGGCCGCACGGCCGACGAAGCGAAGGCCGGCGGGCTGACGACCTTGCCGCTGCTTCAGGACGGCGCGGTCCTGCGCGTAGGTGTCGGCGGTGGGTGGCATACCCCGGTCGAGATCTCGGCGCGCATCCTCGAAGCGCTGCTCGCCCGCGCCCGCGGCGCGCTTGGCGAGGGCGTGCTCAAGGCGGTCATCACGGTGCCGGCCTACTTCGACGACGCCCAGCGCAACGCCACGCGCCAGGCCGGCGCGCTCGCCGGGCTCGACGTGATGCGTCTGCTCAACGAGCCCACCGCGGCGGCGTTGGCCTACGGGCTCGAAAAGCGCCAGGAGGGCCGCTTCGCCATCTTCGACCTGGGCGGCGGCACCTTCGATATCAGCATCCTGCATCTGGTCGACGGCGTCTTCGAGGTGCTCTCGACCGGCGGTGATACGCAGCTCGGCGGTGATGACCTCGACCGGCTGTTCGCCCGCACGATGCTCGCCGAAGCCGGCCTCGCGCTGGCCGACGTCGCGCCCGGCGTGCAGCGCCGCGCGCTCGACGCCGCCGAGCGGGTCAAGATGGCGCTGACCGACCACTTCGAGGCCCGCTTTCAGCTCGATCTGCCCGCCGGCGGCACCTTCAGCCGCGCGCTCAGCCGCGACCAGTACCAGCGCATCGTGCAGCCGGTGCTCGACCGCGTCGTGGCGCCCTGCCGGCAGGCGCTCAGCGACGCCGGCCTGCGCGCCGATGAGATCGACGGCGTGGTCCTCGTCGGCGGCAGCACCCGCTCGCCCATCGTGCAGCGGCTGGTCGTCGAGATCTTTGGCCAGAAGCCGCTTTGCGACATCGACCCCGACCAGGTCGTCGCGCTCGGCGCCGCCAGCCAGGCCGATCTGCTCTCGATCGACAGCGAACTGCGCCTGCTCGACCACGGCGATGTGCTGCTGCTCGACGTCATCCCGCTCTCGCTGGGCCTCGAGACGATGGGCGGCGTGGTCGAAAAGATCATCCCGCGCAACAGCCAGATTCCCGCCAGCCGCGCGCAGGAGTTCACCACGTTCCAGGATGGCCAGGACGGCATGGACGTGCACGTCCTGCAGGGCGAGCGCGAGCTGGCCGATGATTGTCGCAGCCTGGCGCGCTTCCGCCTGACCGGCATCCCCCCGCGGCCTGCCGGCGCGGCGCGGGTGCGGGTGACGTTTCAGGTCGACGCCGACGGCATCCTGCAGGTCTCGGCCGAAGAGACCACCACCGGCGTCAAGCAGTCGGTCGAGGTGCGCCCGAGCCACGGGCTGACCGACGCCGAGGTCGAGCAGATGCTGCAAGACAGCCTCGACCACGCCGAAGAGGACGTGATGGCCCGGGTGCTGCGCACCGCGCAGGTCGAAGCCGAGCGCGTGCTGATGCCGCTGCGCAAGGCGCTCGAAGTCGACGCCGACCTGGTCACCGTCGAAGAACGCGGCGTCATCGGCGAGGTGGTCGCCGACCTCGAAGCGGCCATGATCGGCACCGACCACCGCGCCATCGAAGACCTGACCCAGCTTCTCGACAAGGTCAGCGGCGGCTTCGCCCAGCGGCGCATGGAGCGCGCGCTGCAGGCCGGCCTGCGCGACGTGAAGGTCGAGACGCTCGAAGCCGAGCTGGCCGACGCCCCGATCGGCGGGGGCAAACACGACTGACCACGCCGGTCAGGGAGGCAGCGCGATGAAGCTCAAATGGACCGATGTGCACGCCATTGGCGAGATGCTCTACGACCGGTTCCCCGACCTCGACCCGCTGAGCATCCGCTTCACCGACCTGATGAAGTGGGTGATGGAGATCCCGCAGTTCGACGACGACCCCGACCGCTGCGGCGAGAAGGTGCTCGAAGCCATCCAGATGGCGTGGCTTTCGGAGTGGAAGGCCGATAACGCCTGAGCGGCGGACCGGCCGGGCTGCGCTGGCCCGAAATC
>JAGQJJ010000294.1 GCA_020430675.1 Myxococcales bacterium | reverse complement strand
CGGCGTGGCGGCGGCGAGGCAGGCCCGCAGCGCCGGCCCGTCGCGGGGGGGTCCGGCACCAGGCGGCGCCAGCGCGTGCAGAATGGGCAGCCCGACGGCGGCAAGTGCGGTGAGCACGGCCGCGACGGTGAAAGCCCGCCGCGCTTGCGGATGGCGCAGCACCAGCAACAACGCCGCCGGCCACGCCACCGCCGGCCAGTTGGCCTCGACCCGCGTGCCCAGGCTGAGCGCGGCAAAGACCAGCCACGCCGGCAGGCTCAGCGCGCGCAGACGCCGCCCCAGGGCATCGCGGGGCCGCAGCCAGGCGCGCGCCGCGACCCACGCGACCAGCGGCGTCACCACCAGCAACTGGCCGCCGATGAACTCGGGCAGATGCAAGCCGCTCAGGTGCCGCAGGCTGCGCTGAAAGGTCCAGGGCAGCCCGTCATGGTTCAGCGACCAGATGATGTGCGGCGCATGGACCGCCAAGGCGATCGCCGCCGCCAGCGCGCCGCGCCTCGGCCCGAGCACCAGCAGGAAACCCGGGATCGCCACCAGCGCCGTCGACTTGCTCCACAAAGCGAGCCCCAGCGCCAGCCCGACGCCCACCGGCCGCTCGGCCGCCACCGCCCAGATCGCCGCGCAGACAAAAAAGGTCAGCGGCGCGTCGGGCGTGACAAAGAGCCCCGCCGAAAAGCCGAGCGGCGTCGCCATCACCGCCGCCGGCACCCATGCCCAATGGACGAGGCCAAAGCGCCGCGCCGCATCGGCCAGCAAACACCACGCGATCGGCAACAGAAACAGCCCCGGCAACCGCGGATGCCCGCCGCCGAGCGCCATCCAGAAGGCCACGCCCGGGGGATGATCGAGATAACCCGGCGCCAGCGCCCGGCTCCAGGCCAGGTAATAGGCCTCGTCAGCGACCAGCGGCAGCGCCCAGGCCAGCGCCGCCTGCGCCGCCCACGCCAGCGCAAACGCGGCGATCGGGCGGCGGAGCGGGGTCAGATCAGACCGAGGCGCAGCTTCCACACCACGACCAGGGCCTCGCGGAAGATCGCGCCCGACATCTTCGACTGCCCGGCCACGCGATCGACAAAGCGGATGGGCACCTCAACCACGCGAAAGCCCTTCTGCAGCGCGCGCCACGTCAGCTCGATCTGGAAGCCGTAGCCCACGGTCTTCACCTCATCGGGCTCGATCGCCGCCAGCACCTCGCGGCGGAAGCACTTGAAGCCGCCGGTCAGATCGCGCACGTCGACGCCGAGGATGGTGCGGGCATAGAAGCTGCCGCCGCGGCTCATCAAGCGGCGCTTGAGCGGCCACCCCACCGTGCCGCCGCCCTCGACCCACCGGCTGCCGAGCGCCACATCCGCCTCTTCGGTCGCCGCCAGCAGCACCGGCAGCGCGCGCGGGTCATGACTGAAGTCGGCGTCCATCTCGAAGACGTGCGTGTAATCGCGCTCCAGCGCCCAGGCGAACCCGGCCAGATACGCCCGCCCGAGCCCCTGCTTGCCCGGCCGATGCAGCACGTGCACCCGCTTGTCCGCCGCGGCCCGCGCATCGGCGAGCGCCCCGGTGCCGTCGGGCGAGTTGTCATCGACGACCAGCACATGCGCCGACGGCAGCGCCCCATGCACCGCGTCGAGCAGGGTGGGCAGGTTGTCCTTCTCGTTATAGGTCGGAATCACCACCAGGGGTCGCGGCGCGCTCACACAAACCTCCGGGCCAAGGTCGGCGCATGGTAGTCACCCGCCGCGACCGCGTCCACCGACCTGCCCCGGCCGCGCCGAACATGGCGCCCGGCGGGCCACCCATGCGACCCGCAATTTGGCCGACCGCCAGCCAGGCCTGGCCAGCCGCGCACGCCCGGGCGACCGCCTCGTTGCCGCTCAGACCTTGCGCTTGGCGCGATGTCGGCACGGCGCAAGGAGGCAGGCTGCGACGACGGTGGCTCTGGTCGCGGAGCGTTGCGCAGATCTGATCGGGCCTGAACCTGAACATTTTGTTGCGGTCGGCTGCACGCCGCGCCGCTGCTGCCAATGACCGCCTGGGTTTCTCAAATTGTGTGGGCGCGCCTGCGGCATCCGAGCGATCACCGTTGGAAAATATCTTTACCAATTGATGACTTGAGGTCATCGCACACGTTGGCACGTCCCGTGCGAAGGCATTGACTCGACCCCAGTCCCCTCATCGGAGGGGCAACCTCAGGAGATCGAGCCATGCTGTTCCGCTCATTGTCTGCCGTCCTTCTCGCCACCCTGCTGTTTGCCTGCGACGACACGCCCGATGGCCAGGCGCCGCTCGACGGCGGCGATCCGATCGACGTCGGCGCCGAGCCCGATGCCGGGCCCGAGCCCGATGACAACACCGCCGAGTTGCAGGCGGCGCTCGAGAGTCTCGCTGCGTCCGAGGTGACCGACTACGCCTTGCTGGGCATCGGCCTGACCGTGCAGCTGGCCGACGGGCGTGTCTTCACCGCGGCGGCCGGCGCCTCCGACCCCGATGGCACGCCCTATCGCGTCGACGCGACCGAGCAGGTCATCGGCAGCGTCACCAAGCTGTACACCGCGGTCATGACCTTGCAGCTCGTCGAAGAGGGCACCCTCACCCTCGATGACACCCTCGACGCCTGGTTCGACCTGCCGGGCGCCGATGTGATCACGGTGCGCATGCTGCTCAAGCACCAGAGCGGCTTTGGCGACTACCTCGACGCCCTCAGCGAAGCCGAACGCGGTCAGCCCTGGACGCCCGAGGCCCTGACGCAACGCGCGATCGAAGGCGGTGCCTACGCCGCGCCGGGCGGTCCGATGGCCTGGTACAGCAACACCAACTTCCTGTTGCTGGCCCGCATCATCGAAGCCGAGACCGGCATGAGCTGGTCGTCCAACATCGCCGAGCGCATCGCCGAGCCGCTCGACCTGCGTCATACCTATTACGCGGGCGACGAGGCGGCGGCGCGGAACCTCGTTGGCGGCTGGATGCGCACGCCCGATGGCTGGGTCGACTCGCTGAGCTTCCTCGATCCGTCGATCGGTTGGGGCGCTGGCGCGGTGGTCACGACCAACGCCGAGCTGACGCGCTTTGCCGAGGCCCTGTTTGCCGGCGAGCTGTTCAGCGATCCGGCGACCCTGACGGCCATGATGACCTTCGACACCGAGGTCGCCCCTGAGACGCTGCATGGCTTCCCGCCGACCCAGATCGGCCTGTGCATGCTGAGCACCCCGATCGACGGCCTGCGGCTCGAAGGCCATACCGGCGGCATCACCGGCTACGGCGCCGGCGCGCTGCGCGACGCGGAGACCGGCGCGCTGATCGTGGTCACCGCCAACACCGAAGGCGTGGTGCCCCCGCTGACCGCGCTGAAGATCGCTCAGTACCTGCATTCGCGGCGTTGAGGTAAGACAAGGCCGTGTTGCGCTTCGTCATCATCGCCGCGCTGATCGGGTGGACCTCGGCCAGCCACGCCGCGCCGCCGGCGGTGCTCGATGGCAGCGACGACGCCATCGCGTTGTTGCCGCACACCGAAGTGCTCGTCGACTCGCAGGGCACCCTCGACGTCGGCGAAGTCGCCTCCCGGCCGTTTGCTTCGTTTGCGGCCACCGAAGGCCAGAAGGGCGCCGCCTGGTGGCTGCGCTTTGTTGTGCAGCGGCCATCGACGACGGCGGGATCGGACTGGTACCTGGGCATCGGTCCGCCCACCGATCCCGCCGAGTTGTTCGTGCCTGAAGGCGACACCTGGCGACGGGTGTCCCTCGTGCCCGACCCGCGCGGCGGCCCGACGCTGGTGAAGCTTGACCTGCCCCAAGGCACCCACCCGGTCTTCTTGCGGCTTCGCCAGCTCGGTGCAGCGCCCATCCTCTTTCACCTGGCGACCCTGCGCGGACACCTGCGGCTCGAAGGGCAGTTTGTATTTGCACAGGGCCTCTACTTCGGGCTGGTGACCCTCGTCCTGCTCGCCAACCTTTTGATCTTCCTCATCAACCGCGAGCGCGCCCACCTCTGGTATGTGGCGTTTGTCGCGCTCACCGCGACCTATTTTGCGGTCCGGTTCGGACTGCTCTCGCGCTTTTTGTCCCCCGAGGCGCTCACCGCCGCCGCGCTCGCCCGGCCCGAGCTGACTTTGCTGGCGCTGGTCGCCACCGCCGGGTCGCAGTTCAGCCGGCGCTTCCTCGAGACCGCCCGGTTGACGCCCCGGGCCGATCGCGGCCTGCGGCTCTATGGCGTGGTGGCGCTCATCGCGTTGCCCGTCGTCTGGCTCGCCCCGCTTCGTCCGGCCACGCTGTTGCTGGCCAGCATCGGCGTGCTCCTGCCGCTCGTCGCCCTGTCGGCGGGCGTCGCTTCGTGGCGTGCCGGCTCCCGTTGGGCGCGCTTCTATCTCGCGGGCTGGGCGTGTTTCACCCTGGGGACCTTCGTGTTTGCGGTGCCGCTGCCGCTGATCACCTCGCCGGTGGCTGAGCTGGCGGCATTTCAGCTTGGCTCGGCGCTTGAGGTGTTCTTCCTCGCGCTCGCCCTGGTCGATCGGCTGCGCATCCTGCGCGGCGATCTGGTGCAGGCCCGCGCCCAGCTTGTGCGCAGCGAGAAGCTCGCGACGCTGGGGCAACTGGTCGCCGGTGTGGCGCATGAGGTCAACAACCCCAACAACTTCATCACTTTCAACCTGCCGATCTTGAAGGATTATCTCGACGCGCTACGCCCCCACGCCGAGGCCGCCGCGGCGGCGGACCCCGAGCTGCGCATCTTTGGCATGACCGTCGCCGAGTTCTTTGCTGACGGCGCCACCCTGATCGCCCATATGCAACACGGCGCCGAGCGCATCACCGGCATCGTGGGCGAGCTGAAGGCCTATGCGCGCGGCGACGAAGAGGCGGCATTTGGCATCGGCCCCCTCAACCCGGCGGTCGAACGCGCCGCAGCCCTGGTGCGCAAGCAGTTGGAGCGGCTGGGGCCCCGGCTTGTCGTCCAGCTCGACCCGGCGCTGCCGGCGGTCTCGCGGGCCGAAGGCCGCATCGAACAGGTGGTGGTCAACCTGCTGCTCAACGCGGCGCAGGCCGCAACCGGACGCGCGGATGGCAGGGTGACCCTATGCACGCGCCGCGAGGCCGGGTGGGTGCTGATCGAGGTGGCCGACAACGGGCCCGGTGTGCCCGCGGCGCTGCAAAAACGCATCTTTGAGCCGTTTTTCACCACCAAGGGGCGCGAGGGCGGCATCGGCATGGGTCTCGCCGTCTCGTTGCGCATCGTCGAAGCGCATGGCGGCCGCATCGAGCTCGCCAGCGGCGACGCGACCCGATTCATCGTGCGGCTGCCCGTCGCCGAGGAGGTCTGATGAGCGCTTCGATCCTGATCGTCGACGACGAGGTCACCTTCCTCGACAGCGTGCGACGCAAGCTGCGCATGGCCGGCCATGAGCGGGTCACCCTTGAAGACGACCCGCACGCCGCGTTGGGGCGCTTTGAGCAGCAGGCGTTTGACGTTGCGTTCCTCGACATCAACATGCCCGGCATGAGCGGGCTGGAGTTGCTCGAGCGGGTGCTGGAGCGCTCACCGGCGACGACCTGCATCATGGTGACCGCGCTCGATACCGTCGACGCGGTGATGCGCGCGACGCGGCTCGGCGCCTTCGACTACCTGGTCAAGCCGCTGCAGCCGGCGCAGCTCGTCGACGCGCTCGAACGCGCGCTGGCCCACCGGCAGATGGTCGACCTGCTCGAAGTGCGGCGCCGGGCGATGGTCGAAGGCGCGCTCGATCAGCCCGCGGCTTTTGCCGCCATCGTCACCTGCGACGAAGCGATGCTGCGACTGCTGCACGAGGCCGAGCTGCACGCGCGCTCGGTGA
>JAGQJJ010000293.1 GCA_020430675.1 Myxococcales bacterium | reverse complement strand
TCGGCGGCTCGGGCGCGGGCGTCGGCGCCGCGGCGGCGGGCGCCTCTTCAGGCATCTCCTCGGGCGCCTGGCCGTCTTCGGGGGCCCCCCCGCGGAAGATGTTGGTGATGCGATCCCAAAGCCCCATCAATCTTCTCCGATCTTCACCGATTCCTGGGCCTCGACAGCGGCCTGGTAGTACTCCGACGTCTTCTCCCGCTCCACCACCAGCCCCAGCTCCTCTTCGATGGTGCGCGTCAGCTCCAGGCAGTCGGCCCCGGGCATGCCCCGGACCTTGAGCTTCACCTCCCCTGCGGGCGTGATCTCAATGTCGATCTCGGTTCTTACTGCCATTTGCGCACCGTGATGGAGATCGTCTGATCGGCCTGGACCTCGTCGGTCTCGATGGTGTAGCCGCGCTTGGCCACCTCGCTGAGCACCTTGTGATAGGCGTAGCGCTGGGTGACCTGGCGCACGAACGCTTCCTGCGTCAACCCGCGGGTCGTCTCGACGCCCCACCAGTCGGCGACGAACTCATACCCGTTTGCGGTCTGTTTTACACCTACATCATAGGTCTTGCTGGCCCGAATCGACATTTCCGCCGTCTCTTTCTGGCCCAGCCAGCCCCTGACCTCGACGCCGGCGGTGTTCTCGGCGAACTCGTAGCCCAGATCGACCAGCGCTTTGCGCAGGCAGACCAGGTCCTTGATCTTGGTCTGGACTTTGGTGAAGTGCGACATCAGTCCGGTTCCAGTTCGAGGTGGCGCATGCCGGTGGGCAGCGCGTCAGCCGTCGGTGATTCGGCGCCGCCGCGCTCATCGCGCGCGCCGATGGGCAGCCCGCTCGCGCTGCGGGCCCGGGTCGTCGCCCAGTCGCGCAGCTCGTCGATGCGCTCTTTCATCGTCATGCTCAGCGGGATGACCTCGCTGAAGGCCTGATGCACGCGCGCCGTGTCGAGGTCTTCGCCCTCGAAGAAGGCGTCGTACAGCGCGCCGACCACGCCCTGCTCGATCTCGGCGCCGCTGAAGCCCTGCGTCTCGGCGGCGAGCATATCGAGGTCGAAGCCCGCCGGATCGCGCTTCTTCTTGTCGAGGTGGATGCGCAGAATCTCGCGCCGCTCCTCTTCGATGGGCATGTCGACGAAGAAGATCTCATCAAAGCGCCCCTTGCGCAGCAGCTCGGGGGGCAGCATCGAGACGTCGTTGGCCGTGGCGATGACAAAAACCGGGCTCGTCTTCTCCTGCAGCCACGTAATGAAGCTGCCAAAAACCCGCGCCGTGGTGCCCGCGTCGCTCTGCCCCGACGACTGCACCCCGCTGAAGCCCTTCTCCAGCTCATCGAGCCACAAAACCGCCGGCGCCACCGCCTCGGCGGTCTGGATCACCTTGCGGATGTTCTCTTCGCTGCTGCCCACCAGCCCGCTGAACACCTTGCCCACGTCGAGCCGCAACAGCGGCATCTGCCACAGCGCGCCCACCGCCTTCGCCGTCAGCGACTTGCCGCAGCCGGGGATGCCGATCAGCAGAATGCCCTTCGGCACCGGCAGCCCGAAGTCGCGCGCCCGCTGCGTGAAGGCGTTCATGCGCTTGCGCAGCCAGTCCTTGAGCACCCGCAGCCCGCCCACATCGGCGAACGCCTGGTCGGTCTCGTAGTACTCGAGCAGGCCCGACTTGCGGATGATCGCCTTCTTCTCGCTGAGGATGGTGCCGATATCGAAGTCGCGGTGCCGGATCAGGCTCTTGGCCAGCACGTGGTTCGCTTCGTCGTAGGTCAGCCCCAGCGCCGCTTCGGTGTAGCGGTCGATCGCCTCTTCGTCATGGGCCAGCTTGTAGGCCCCGCGGAACTGTTCGAGCAGCGCCCGCAGCTCGCCGCGATCGGGCAGCGCGAAGTCGACGACCACCATCTCCTTCTCAAGCTCGGTCGGCACCTTGAGCGTCGGCGAGACGAGCAGCACGTTCTTTGGCTTCTCCGACTCCTTGAACGCCCGATGGCAGTCGCGCAGGCGGCGCACGACGACCGGATCCTTGAGATACGGATGAAAATCGCGCAGCGCGATGACCGCGCCCTCTTCGTATTTGATGATCAGGTCGAGCGCCTTGATCGGGTCCTTCACGTCGAACTCGGCGTCGCCGGTGAAGCCCTCGGTGATCGACCAGAACAACAGCTTGCGCGGGTGCGCGGTGCGCTTGTTCACCCGCCCGCTGATCTCGCGCAGGGCGTGCTCGACGCGCTCTTCTTCGCTGCTCGCGACATAGATGATGGGATAGCGCGCCCGGATCAGGTGCTCCAGCTCGGTGCGGCTGTCGACGCGCTCCATCTCAGCCTCCGTAGCCGTGGGTCTGGAGCAGTTCGCGGAACGTGCGCATCAGCTTCTTGAAGTTGCGCGACGACTCGAAGGCGTTGCGGATGGCCTCTTCCGCCGAGTCCATCGTCAAGCTGGCGTCGGCCTCTTCCACCGCCGCGCGAATCTGCTCGCCCAATTCGCCGGGCACGCCCTGGCGGCGCAGCTCTTCGGCCACCTCGACCACGGGGCGCAGGTCACCGATATAGCCCTTCGAGAGTTCGACGTTCATGCGCAGGTCGCTCGCCAGGTCGTTGAGGCGCTCGTAGACCTCAACCGCGCCATCGCGCAGCGCCGCGACGTCCTCGCCGCCTCCGCCGCCCCCGGTCGACACCAGCGCCGCGCCCGCGCTCGCCTGCAGCCGCTGCACCGCCTCTTGGGCCTGGCGCAGCTCGCCCTCCACCCGCACCCGCAGCCGCTCGGCCTCGTGGCGCTCGCGCTCGGCCGCCTCGAGTCGGGCCTCCAGCTCGCCGAGGCGCCCGTCATCGACCGCCGGCGCCGCCGGCTGGGCCTTCGCCGCTTCCATCTCATTGCGCAGGTCGCGATTGGCGCGACGCAGCTCGTTGAGCTGATCCATCAACTGCCGCGTATTGCCCGACTGCCCGCGCGCCTCTTCCAGCGCCGCGTGCGTCTTCTCCAGGTCGGCCTCCAGCGCCGCGTTGCGCCGGGTCATCTCCGCCAGCTCATCGCGCGCCGCGGTCAGATCATCGGTCAGCCGCGAAGCCATCGCCCCGCCCTCTTCGCGCGCCCGATCCTCCGCTTGCGAGGCGCGCGCCTTCCAGCGGTTCAGATCGGCCTCGAGCTGCTCGATGATGCCCTCCTTCTCGCCGAGCACCTGCCGCAGATGGTCGACCGTGGTGTTCAGCTCCTTGCGGCTCTTGTCGTCGGCGCTCAGGTTCAGGCGCAGCGTCTCGTTCTCTTCGCGGGCCGCCTTGAGCTCATAGGTCGCCATGTCGAGCTCTTGCTGAAACCCGCGGATCTCGCGCTCCTTCTGGCCGACCATGCGCTTGAGGTCGTTGACCTGATCGGCCAGCTCGTCCTCATGCGTCGTCGACACCTCCTGGGCGCGCCGCAGCTCGCCGATCGAGGCCTCCGCCGCGGCCAGTTCGGCGGCCAGCTCGGCCTTGCCGCGCCGATACTCTTCGAGCTGATTGAGCTGCGCGTTGAGTTGCTCCTTGAGCTTGACCGCGCTCTCGGCCTGCGTATCGCTCTGCATCTCGGCGCGCTTGACCGCGCCCTCCAGCTCCTTGATGCGGCGGTCGCGAGCCTCGACATCGGCGCGCAGCTCGGCCACGTCGGCCAGCGCCCGGTCGCGCTCCTCATTGGCCGCCGCGCCGCCCTCACCCTGCTGGGCGCGCAGGTCGTCGTAGAGGCGCTTCCAGACCCCGGCCTCTTCGCGCAGGCGCTCGACCTCGGCGCGCGGATCATCAAAGCCCGACATCGACGGATCGACCGGCTGATGCTCGACCGAATCCGCCGGCAGCGGCGGCGGCGATTGCTCATTGCGCGAACGGGCAATACGCCCCACCGGCGTCGGCGCGGCGTCGGGCGTGCGCGGCACGCGCGAGCGGATGCTGCCCACCACGCGCGGCTGCTTGGGCAGCGGCTCGGCCGGCGCCACGTCCACCGCCGCCGGCACCTCGCGCGTGCCCGACTCCTCTTCGACAAAACGCAGCCGGAAATCGCCGCAGCGCAGCTCATCGCCCGCCGAGATCGCCGACCGGCTGATGCGCTGGTTGTTGACATAGGTGCCGTTCGAGCTGCCCATGTCTTCGATATAGGCGGTGGTGCCATCGGACCAGATCTTGGCGTGTCGCCGCGAGACCGACGCTTGATTCACCGTCAGGGTGCACTGTGGGTGCCGACCGATGGTCGCCTCGCGCGACAGATCGATCGGCAGTTCATGGGTGCGACCATCGGGCATTTGATAGACCAGCCTGGCCTGGCGGGGCATGGCGATGACTCCTCTGGCGGCGGCCGCGGCGGCGAGGACGCGGGGCGACGACTATAGCTGCCCACACGCCCCCACTCAAGATCAGGACCATTGCGCGGGCCACGTCTCGTCGCCTATTGATTACCAGATTTGGAGGGCCGCAAAGCGCGATGAGGCTCAGCACCGCAGAGGAGGTGGTCGCCCGCCGGGGGCAGACGCTCGCCGGGCTGCGGATCGAGCGCCTCGACCTGCGTGGCCGCGACCTGCGCGGCACCGACTTTGCCGCCGCGCGCCTGCGCCGGGTGGGCTTCGCGCGCTGCAACCTGCAAGGCGTGCGCTTCGAGCGCCTCGAGGCCCTCGGCTGCGACTTCACCCAGGCCGACCTGGCCGACAGCGCGCTGCTCGGCGGCGAGCTCAGCCATTGCAGCTTCACCGGCGCGCGCGGCGCGGGCATGCAGCTGCGCCGCGCTCAGCTCGCCGATTGCCCGCTGACCGGCGCCGACCTGCGCGGCGCCCGCATGCGCGACGTCGAAGCCACCGACTGCGACGCCGCTGGCCTGCGGCTCGACAAGGCCCTGCTGCTGCGCGTGCGCTTCGCCGCCCCGCGGCTGGCCGGCGCCTCGTTGCTGCGCGCTCGGCTGCGCGGCGCCTTCCTGGTAGAGTGTGACCTGCGCTCGGCGAACCTGTACGGGGCCGATCTGACCGGCGCGGTGCTCGTGCGCACCGACCTGTCCGGCGCCTGCTTCGCCGAGGCTGACCTGACCGGCGCGGTGCTCATCGGCTGCCGCACCGAACGCGCCGACTGGAGTGGGGCCCATGGCCGGACATGATTGGGGCGCGCTGCACGCCGCCCTTGAGACCGCGACCGGCGAGTGGACGCGCGACGAGCTGATCGCCCTGTTGCGCGACTTCATCCGCGAATACGTCGTCGAGCGCGGCCTGCCCACCGGCACCCCCACCGCGACCACGCCCGACCTGAGCGAGCTCGACTTCGCCCAGCTCATCACCTGGCTCAAGCGCAACCTCAGCGTGCCCGAGCTGGCGCTGTTCGAGGTCGACGGCGATCGGGTCATCGTCGAAGCCGACGGCGGGCCCCGGGTGCTGGCGGTTTCAAGCACCAGCCCCACCGAGCAGTGGCCGGCGGCCGACGATCAGGTCGAGACCGACGCCTGGCCGGTCTCGGACTTCGCCCGCGACCCCGAGCCCCGCCCCGCGCGCCGCCCGGCCAACGCGCCAGCCCAGAAGGCCAAGGCCGAGGGCCAGCCGGCCAATCAGAGCGGCGACGCGCCCAAGCTGAGCCGGGCGTTTCGCAACCTGGAATTTGAATAGGCCGCGCTGATGCGTCTGCCCCCCGCGTGGTTCGACGGGCTCGCCGAGGCCCGCCGCGGCTTGTGGCGCTCGGCCGCCGAGTCGTTTGCCGCCGCCGCCAACCGCGCCCCGGTCGACCCGCGCCCGCCGCTGGCCCACGCGCTCTGCCTGCTGGAATTGGGCGAGACCGACGACGCGCTGGTCCTGCTTGAGACCACCGCCGCGCTGCGCGAGGCCGGCCCCGAGTGGCGCACGCCGATCACCTGGCT
>JAGQJJ010000292.1 GCA_020430675.1 Myxococcales bacterium | reverse complement strand
CAGCCGCCGATGGCCGCCGCGTGGCCCTCATCGGCCAGGGTTTCATGCCCGCCGAGGACTTCCACGTCCTGCGCAGCGCCGCCCCAGCCGCGCTCGACGACGTCTGGTTTCTGCTGCCCGCGGCCGAGGGCGACACGCTGTTGACCCCCGCCTGGCCCGTGCCCTTTCAACCCGCCCAGGCGCGCCGCCTGCGCGACCCGTGAGTGACCCATGAAAACGCGGCATTGGTTTCTGCTCAACACCGTGATCATGGCCAGCTTCTCGGTCGGCCTCATCGCCACGCCCGATCGCATCCTCGACCTCTACGGCATGTCATCGGGCGACGACATGACGCGGCTGATGCTCCGCTGGTTCGGCACCGCGGTCATCGGCATCGCCGCCATGTCGTGGTTCGCCCGCAATCTGGAGGCGGGCCCCGGCCGTCTGGCCATCGTCAAGGGCTTGATCGTCACCTGGACGGCCATGCTGGTCATCTCGTTTGTCACCGTGTTCACCGGCGCCGCCAACAGCCTGGGCTGGTCGAACGTCATCATCGACAGCGCGCTGATCGTCGGCTTCTCGACCCGCCTGCGGGACGACTGAGCGCGCCCCTGCCCTCCGTCGCCAGCCGGATCACGCGAATCGTCACGGCGCGCGCATTTGCCGGCGGGCCGGTTTATGATGCTTGCACTGCTTCGCCCGATGGGTCGCCCTGACGCGAGCAAAATGAGGAGTTCGAGAACCAGCGGCATGCGGTCCATCGATCAACCGGCCAGGACGACGCGATGAGCAGCGCAAGGCGCGGACTGCCGATCCGCCCGCAACTGCGGCGCAGCCTCATCATCGACATCCTCTTGCTGCTGTGCGGCCTGGCCGCGCTGGTCTCGGGCGTCACCTACATCCAGTTCCGCGACGCGGGCCGGGCGCTGGTCAAGGCGCATATGCGCACCATCGCCGACCATACCCGCACGCAGCTCACCGGCTTCCTCGAACCCACCCGCGTCACCGCCGACGTCGCCCGCGAGCTGGCCAGCCAGGAGGTCGTCGGCCTGCACGAGCGCAGCAACCTGCGCGCGCTGTTCCTGGCCTATCTGGGCAGCCATGACCAGATTCAGAACATCTATTTCGGCGACGAAGAGGCCAACTTCTACATGCTCTCGCGGCGGGCCGAGGGCGGCTATCGCGAGAAGCGCATCGTCGTCAAACCCTACGCCGAGGTGAAGGGCCGGCCGCCCACCGCGCTGCTGCGCTACTTCGATCAAGAGTCCAAACAGTTCCAGATGCTGCTCGCCGAGCTGGCCGATGCCGAGCGCGACGCGCCCGCCGCCCGCGACGCCGCCGACGCCGCCCTGCGCACGCTGGCCCGCAAGAACCCGTTTGCCAAGCAGCCCATCATCGGCTACCCGAACGGCGACTTTCACAAGGTCACCCGCAGCCCGCCCGACAACGACGGGCATTTCGAGCTGACCTCGACCTGGCGCACCGCCGCCGGCATCGAAGAGACGCGGGCCGCCGACGGCGCCTGGGCCGCGCCGGTGCAGATGCCCAAGCCCTACGATCCGCGAACCCGAGACTGGTATCGCGACGCCGCCGCCGCCGAGGCCGGCGCGATGCTCTGGAGCAACCTGTACGAGTTCTTCGGCGGCGCGCCCGGCGTGACCGCGGCCTCGCCGGTCTTCACCGGCGGCGACGCCCCGCAGCTCAAGGCGGTGGTCGGCTTCGACCTCGAGTTCAAACTCTACGATCGCAACGCCAGCGGCGAAGCCATCGAGCCCACCATCGTGGCCACGTTCTACAACCGCATCGTGCATGCGCACCCCGACGACGAGCAGCGCTGGTCCCCCACCGTCGGCAAAGAAGACCTGTACGACTGCCGCACGCGCCCCTGGTACATCTCGGCCCGCAAGACCGACGGCCTCGCGCTGACCGACGTCTACCTGTTCAGCGACTCGCAGATGCCCGGGGTCAGCTTCAGCTCACAGGCCCGCCGCCACGACCGGCTCATGGGCGTCGTCGGCGTCGATGTCAACGTCTTTGCCATCTCGCAGTTCCTCAAGCGCACCTCGAAGATGCTGCACGGCGGCGATGGCCTCGCGTTCATCGTCAACCAGAGCAACCGGCTGATCGGCTTCCCGTCCGACGAAGTGAGCGAGATCATCAGCCCCACCGAGCCGGGCAAGCTGCGCACGCTCGACCAGATCGAAGCGCTGCAAGGCATCGACCTGAGCGCGGCGCGTCCGCAGACGGCCGAGACCGAAGAAGACACCGCCACCGAGCGGCTGATGATGACCTGGACGGCCAATGACCGGGCCTTCATCGCCGAGCGCACGCTGCTCGAACGCCTGAGCGGTGGGCGCACCTGGTACCTGTGGGTGGTCATGCCCGAAGACACCTTCATGGAGCCGGTCAACCGCAACATGCTGGTGATGATCGCGCTGTCGGCGGTGGGGGCGCTGGTGGCGGTGCTGCTGACCGGCCGCATGCGGCGGCGCATCGCCGAGCCGCTCGAACGGCTGGTCGACGCCTTCGAGTCGGTTCAGCAGGGCGAGTACTTCGACGTCAAACTCTACGGCGACCCCAACTACCACGAGATCCAGACGCTGTACGAAGGCTTCGGCAAGATGCTGCTCGGCCTGCAGGAGCGCCATCACCTGATGCGCTACGTCTCGCATGCCACCCTGCAAGCCATCGCCCACAAGGCCCGCGAGGCCGAGCACAGCCTGGGCGGCGAGCGGGTGCGCCGCACGGTGTGGTTTTCGGATGTGCGGGGTTTCACCGCGTTCAGCGAGCGCAATACGCCCGAAGCGGTGATCAATATGCTCAACGTCTACCTCAACGTGCAGGCCAAGATCCTGGAGAAGCACGGGGGGGACATCGACAAGTTCGTCGGCGATGAGATCATGTGCCTGTTTCAAGGCGAAGACGCCGAAGCGCGGGCCGTGGCCGCCAGCCTGGAGGTCATCGCCGCCGTGCGCGAGAAGAACCGGGAAGACCAGCTCGGCATCGCGGTGGGCATCGGCATCAACACCGGTGACCTGGTCAGCGGCAATATGGGCGCCGAGGGCCGCATGGACTACACGGTCATCGGCGACACCGTGAACTTCGGCGCCCGCCTGTGCGATGCGGCGCAGCCCGATCAGATCCTGGTGAGCGCGGCGGTGTGGAACGCCCTCGACGGCCGGCTGCAAGGCGAGCGCATCGAGGGCTTCCGGGCGAAGGGCAAGACGGGCGAGTTGGAGGTCTACGCCGTGACCGGCTGGGCGCCGGACCCGGCAGGCTGACCGATCAAGCGCCGGGCAGCTTCGCGGCGAGAATGTCGACCGGCACGATCTGCGGCGGCTCGGCGAGCAGCGCGTCGGCCTGCGAGAGCAGCGCCGCGGCGATGGGGCCGTTGAGGTGCTGGTCGCGGCCCTTGGTGTCGGCGAAGGCATCGGTGATGTAGAAGGTGTCCTCGCTGGCGCGGTAGGCGAACCAGGCGGTGGTGAACGTCTCGGCCTCGGCGAGCGGCAGCGCGCTGGCCAGGAAGTCGGCCACCTTCTGCTCCAGGCCCTTCTTGGCGACGATGCGAACGAGCAATCCATACTTGACCATGAGGTCCTCCTTGGTTGCGCGGTGGGTTCGTCCCACCGACGAGATGCAATCTACCGATCGAGATCACGATCGACGAGAGGCGGAATCGACTACTTTGGTATCGTTTACGCCATGAGAATCGACATCCTCGTGCCCAATCTGGTGTTCGACAGCGGGCTCGCCACGCTGCTCGACTGTTTCATGCTGGCGACCGGGCTGGCCGCGCAAGCCACCGATGGCGGGCCGCCGCTGGAAGTGCGGCGGGTCGGATTGCGGCCCGAGGTGCACACCGCGCACGGGCTGCGGGTGCCCATCGACGCCACCGTCGAAGCCGATAGCCCGCCGCCCGATGTGGCGATCATGCCCGCGCTGGGCTGCATCACGCCGGCCACCCTCGACGCGGCGCTGCGGCTCGATGAGGTGCGCGAGACCGCGGCGCTGCTGGCAAGATGGCGCGACGCCGGCACGCGCATCGGCGGGGCCTGCACCGGCACGTTTGTCATGGCGGCGGCGGGCCTGCTCGACGAGCAGCCGGCGACGACGACGTGGTGGCTGGCGCCCGATTTCCGCCGCCGCTACCCCCGCGTGCAGCTTGATACCGACCGCATGGTGGTGCCCGCCGAGGGCTGCGTCACCGCGGGTGCGGCGCTGGCGCATGTCGACCTGGCCCTGTGGCTCATCCGCCAGCAGAGCCCGCACCTGGCGCGGGTGACCGCGCGCTATCTGCTGCTCGACGAGCGCCCGTCGCAGGCCACCTTTGCCATGGCTGACCACCTGGTGCACGACGACGACCTGGTCACCGCCTTTGAGGCATGGACGCGCGAGCATCTCTGCGACTTTTCCATCGCCGAGGCGGCCATTGCCATCGGCACCAGCCAGCGCACCTTGCAGCGGCGCGTGCACAAAGTGCTCGGGCGCTCGCCCATCGCCTATGCCCAGGACGTGCGCGCCGAGCAGGCGGTGCACCTGCTGCGCACGACGGAAGACACCCTCGAAGCCATCGCCGAGGCGGTGGGGTATACCGATCCGGTCACGCTGCGCGCCCTGCTGCGGCGGCGCACGGGGCTGGGCATTCGCGCGATCCGCCGCGGCCCGGCGGGTCAGGCGAGCGGCACGGAGAAGCCCGAGGAATCGAACTGAAGGCCGCGGGCCTTGGCCGCTCTGGCAAAAGCGACGCGCTCTTTGCTCGACGGGTGGGCCTCGGTGTTGATCAGCACGATGACCTTGGCCAGCTCAGGGTGGGCGCGCGTCGCGGCCAGCAGGCCGTCGACGATGCAGGCTGCCGCCTGGGCAAACAAGGCCGGGGGGTCGGCGACCCGGGCGGCGTAGATGCCGGTCGAGAGCATCGTGATCCGCAGGCCGGCGATGGCATGACCCTCGGCGTGCGACCGGGCGATCTCGGCGAAGGCATCGGCGTAGATCGCGGCGTAGGTCGCGGGATCGGTCAAGCCAGCCGGGCCGAGCACCGGGCCCACCGAGTACATCATCGCGCTGACCTCTGGGTCGATGGCTTCGGGGCTGCGCGGCAGCGAGACCTGCAGTGACGTCAACCGCGCCTCGGCGGGCGGTTTTGCGGCGTCGCGACGCCACGCGCCGACGCCGAAGCGGGCGTCGTAGGCCTTGACCAGCGCCGCGTTGACCGACGCCAACGCACGGGCGCTGTCGAGGCCGCGGGCGAACAGCCCGTTGAGCCCGCTGCCGCCCACCTGATAGTACAGGCCCGGGTTGCTGCTGCCCGCGTTCTGCACCGCGATGGCACCGTCGACCAGTCGCGATGCCTTGAAGATGCCCTGATAGCCGCCCTCGGGCGCGCTCTCGAAGCGGAATTGAAGCGAAGACATCAGAACCTCCAGCGGGCGATGGCCTGCCGACCCAGGCGCGCGGTCACATCGCGCAGCAGCGGCGTGATGCCTTCATAGGCATCGAGCACGTCGCCGACCCCGGCGATCAGGGTGTCGATCTCGGCGTCGGCGACGGTCAGCGGCGGCTCCAGGCGCAGCACATCCCAGCGATGACTCGCCGGCTGAGCGATGATGCCGCGTTCGAGCAGGCGCAGGCTGGCCCACTGGCCGAACGCGCCGCGGGCGACGCTGCGCACCAGGCCCGGCGCCAACTTGTTGAGCGCGCCGCGCTCGGTGGGGCCCAGCTCGATGCCGACGAGCAGGCCGCGACCGCGCACGTCGCGCACCAGCCGGTGGCCGCCGAGCCGGGCGCGCAGGCCGCTCAGCAAGCGCTCGCCGGCGGCGGCGGCGCGGGCGGCGAGGCCCTCGTCGTCGAGAATGGCCAGCGTCTCTTCG
>JAGQJJ010000291.1 GCA_020430675.1 Myxococcales bacterium | reverse complement strand
AGACAGCAACGCGATGGCGGCTTTCATCAGCACCTCCTGAGGACGCCGCTCGGTGCATCGCCCGTGCCGCCCCCGGCGCGGCCGTCGACGCCACCCGTGCGTCGAAGCGCCGTGTTGTCTGCGCCACACCGTGAAATTCCCGCCCGCTTGCTCGCCGCCTCACGTTGCGGCGATGCTCTCCGGCATGCGCGCCGGACGCCCCCGTCAGTGACCTTCCTCTCGTTTGCGCTCGTCTGGGCCGCGTTTTGCGCACCGGCTGGCGAACGGCTCGATCCGGTCGTCGAAGGCGCGCTGGGCGTGGGCGCCGGCGCCGCGTGGTGGGCGCTGCATCGCAGTCACGCTTCGCGGGTCGAGACGTCGTGTCCGTGCGACCGCGCTGACATCAACCCGTTGGATCGCTTTGCCGTCGATGCGGACTTTGCCCTTGGTGAGCCACTCGCCGATGGCCTTGTCGGCATCACCGTGGCTGGGGCCGGCGCGCTCGCCGCGGTCGCGGCGCCCGATCTGGAGATGGGCGTGGGCGACGCGGCGTTGGTGCTGCAATCGGCGGCGCTGGCGGGGCTGGTCACGCAAATCGCCAAGACCGGCTTCGGGCGGCCTTATCCCTATCTGGTGCGCTCGGGCCACGCACCGGCGCGGCTGGCCGATGGCGTCAACTACGCTTCATTCTGGTCAGGCCATACCGCGGTGCCGATGGCGGCGGCGGTCACGCTGGCCGGGCTGCTCGATCGGCGCCGACCGAGCAGCGCGTGGCGCTTTGTGGCCTGGTCGGTCGGGCCGGCGTTGGCGCTCGCGGCCGGTGGCCTGCAGATCAGCGCCGGCAATCATTATCCCACCGATGTCATCATTGGCGCCGCCGTCGGCGCGGCGGTCGGGCTCGGACAGCCGTGGCTGCGCTTCGATTGGTAGCGGTCAGCCCGGTTTGCGCAGCAGGTCGGCGACGGCAAAATGACCGCATTGCTCGGCCAGCGCGAGGGCGGCGTCGCCGTCGCGATGGCGGTCGGCGCCTTCGCGCAGCAGCAGGCGGACGATCTCGACGTTGCCTTCGCGAGCGGCGATCTGCAGCGCGGTATGCCCGTCGTAGTCGGGCCGGTTGACGTCGACGCCGTCGGCGATCATGCGCTCCAGCGTCTCGGCGTCGCCCATCGCTGCCGCCGAGCAGAGCAGCACCGGATACAGCGCGTTCGAGACCTCATCGGCGTGATCCTCGCCGGCGTGGGCGGCGAGCGACTCGGCGACGCGCTGCACGAACTGCGCGTCGCGAAACGAGAATCGGCTCCGGCTGTTCGGATCGGTGAGCTCGCCGCGCAGGTCGCGGCGCAGGTGGCGGCGCACCTCATCGGGGCGCAGGTCGTCGCGGCTGAGCAGGTAGGCGAGCTTGGTCAGTGCCGCCTCGGGCGTCATGTCGGCGCCGCCAACCACGCCGATGGCGTCCAGAAGGTTGCCGCCCGCGTAGTCCGTCGTCACCGCGCCGCGCAGACATTGCGTGGTGTTGACCAGCACCACGCCGCGTTCGGTGGCCTCGCGCAGCACGGCGAGCAGGTCGGGGCGGTTGTCGGGCATGTTGCCCGTGCCGTAGGTCTGCAACACCGCGCCCCGCAGCGGCGGGCGCAGGAAGTTGCCCAGCGTCTCGGCGCTGATGCCCGGAAAGAGGCGGATGATCGCGACGTTGCGCTCGGTGATGGGCCGCAGCTTGAGCGGCGCGCGCGGCGATGGGCGAATGCGCTGCCACGCGAGATCAAAGCGGATGCCCACCTCGGCGAGCGGGGGCAGGTTGAGCGAGGCGAAGGCTTCAAACCCGGCGGTGTCGACCTTCTGCGTGCGGTTGCCGCGCATCAGCCGGCCGTTGAAGTACAGACAAACTTCGGGAATCGGGTCCTTGGCGGCCAGCAGCAGGGCCGTCAACAGGTTATTGCGGGCGTCATTGCGCATTTCTCGCAGCGGGATCTGCGAGCCGGTGACGATGACCGGCTTGGTCAGGCCCGGCAGGGCGAAGGAGAGCGCCGACGCGGTGTAGGCCATGGTGTCGGTGCCGTGCAGCACCACGAAGGCGTCGTACTCGGCGTAGTGTGCGTGGATGTCGACCGCGAGGCGCACCCAGTCGCTCATGTCCATGTTCGAGGAGTCGAGCAGCGGCGCGAACTCCTTGATGTGGTACTGGATGCGGCGACCAAACTCGGTCTCGGGCGTGGTGAAGCGCGGGAACGCCGGGTCGTGGAACTGCGGCATGCGTTCGAGCTGCTGCTGCAGGCGCCCGGGGGCGGGCACGTAGCCGCGCGGGCTGCGCTCCATGCCGATGGTGCCGCCGGTGTAGATGATGAGCACCCGCTTGGGGGCGGTCATGCGCCGGTGACCTTGAAATAGGCGACGCCCAGGCGAAGCTGGCGGGTCTGGGGCCGGCGCTCGACGAGGTCGGCGGCGTCTTCGATGCCCGCGTCCGCGAGCTGCTTGCGGGCGCGGTAGACCTCGACGTTGAGCTTTTGCGGGTCGACGCTGAGCAGGTTGCATACCTCGTCGACGTAGCGCCAGCCCTGCTCGCCGGGCGAGACCCCCTGCGCGGCGTCGTCGGCGCGGGCGCGGGCGAGCAGCACCAGCACGTATTGGAAGGAGCGCGGTGGCATCTCGACCAGGTCGTCGTGAAAGCGCAACGCGAGGTGCACGTACTCTTCGTCGCGGCTGATGGTCAGCTCGAGGCGGTCGAGCGTCTTGAGCGAGCGGGCCACGATCTGCGGGCCCCAGGTGCTGGGCATGTCGCCGTCGGTGCCGCGCGGCGGCAAAGACAGAAGCCAGCGTTCGCCGTCGATGGCGACTTCGGCCTGATCGGTGACAAAGCGCGGTTCGCCATCTTCTTCGGCGAGCCAGCGGTCGCCGGCGGCGGCGAAGACCGTGACGCGGGGTTCGACCGGGTCGGGCAGCGCCAACAGGCCGCCGACCGCCGTAACCCGGCGGCCATCGGCGACGCGCACGGCCCGAGCGATGGGCTGGCCCGCTTCGCAGAGCAGCCAGTCGTCGCCGCCGAACGAGACGCCCGCCGACTCATCGAGCGCGCTCTTTTCGCCCGGCGCGAGGCGACGGCCGCAGACGAAGGTGCCGTTGCGGCTGCCCAGGTCGCGAATCCACCATTGGCCATCGGTGAACCAGATGGCGGCGTGTTCGCCCGAGACGCGGCGGTCGTCGAGACGCAGCACCGCGTCGATGCCGCGCCCGATCAGGACGCGGCTGCCGAGCGTGAACATGCGGCCCGTTCGAACCTGTTGCAGCGCGCCCATCAGCTGACGTGGAAGACGAGGCCGTCGTCGGCGATATCGACGTTCATCTCGTGCGCGCGGGCGGTCGCTTGCGGGCGCGACGCTTCGCTCAGGTGGGTGAGCACCATGCGGCCGACCTGGAAGTCGGCGCGACGGGCGGCGATCTCGGTGACGCTCAGGTGGCCCCAGAAGCCGGGGTCGGCGTTGCTGCACTCGCAGACGAAGAGGTGGGCGCCGTCGCTGAGCTTGAGCAGGTCGTCCTGCCAGCCGGTGTCGCCGCTGAACGCCAGTGCGCGCCCGTGGGCGTCGATGCGCAGGCTGGTCGCGATGGCGGCGCTGTCGTGGCGCGCGCGGATGGTGCTGACCTTGCGGCCGAGCACCTCGACCTGGCCGGGCACGGTGTACCGCTTGAAGATCAGCGGGAAGCGCAGGCCTTCGCGGGGCACCGACGGATAGCTGACGTCGATGAGGCTGGCGATGCGCCCCTCGGTGCCCGGGGGGCCGGCGATGATCAAGGGCCGGTCGCGCCGCGCGTGGTACTGCTGGTCGATGAAGAGCTGGGCGATGCCGCCGATATGGTCGCCGTGCAGGTGGGTCAGGTAGATGGCATCGAGGCGGGTCGGATCAAAGCCGAGGCGTCGGCAGGCGACCATCGCCGTGGGGCCGAAGTCGACCGCGTAGGTGCCGCCGGGATCCTCGACCAGATAGCAGCTGTTGCCGCGACCTGTGCCGTTGAAGGCGTCGGCCGATCCCAGGATCGTGAGCTGAATCACGAAGGTGCTCCCACCGCCAGATTACCCCTATCTTGCGCCGACCGCGCCCCGAAGCAAAGCCCCAGCGCATCGCGGTTTACATCGGCGAGGCGTCTGCCTACCGTGGCGGACATCCTGCCGGCCTGGAGAGCGCAGTATGTCCGTATGGCGTCGCTTGTTGATCGGGGGCTTGTTGGTCGTCGGCTGCGGCAGCACGCCGCCGGTGACCTCCAACCCGGTGGCGGATGAGGCCGGGCCCGATGGGCATCGCCGGCTTGACCACGCGGTCGTGCCGCTGCGTTATGACCTGGATCTGACCGTCGATCCGGCCGAGGCCGCGTACGCCGGTCAGGCGCAGATCGCGGTGCGGCTGGAGGCGGCGCGCGCCGTCGTCGAGCTGCATGGACGCGACCTGGACGTCGACTCGGTGACCGCGGCCGTCGGTGCCGCCGAGCGCAAAGGCCGCGCGGTGCAGGGGCCCAACGGTGGGCTGGCGCTGGTCTTCGCCGAGCCGCTGCCCGCGGGCGAGGTGACGCTGAAGCTCAGCTTCCGCGCGCGGCTGCCCGAGGTGCCGAACGGGTTGTACCGCGTCAAAGAGGGCGGCCTCTGGTATGCGTTCACGCAGTTCGAGCCGATGTACGCCCGCCAGGCCTTCCCGTGCTTTGACCAGCCCGAGTTCAAGACGCCCTATCGCGTGACCCTGCGCGTGCCCCAGGGGCAGCTCGCCTTGGCGAACAGCCCCGAGCAGAGCCGGCGCGATGAGCTGGGGCTGACCGTGTTCGAGTTCGCCGAGACCAAGCCGCTGCCGACGTATCTGGTGGCGTTTGCGGTGGGTGAGTTCGACGTGGTCGAGGCGCCGGCCGACGCGATTCCGAATCTGCCGCTGCGGCTCGTGGCCACCAAGGGCAAGGGGCGACTGGCGAAGTACGCCCTGGAGCGCGCGCCGGTGATCCACAAGGCGTTGTCGGATTATTTCGGCACGCCGCACCCCTTCGCCAAGCTCGACCTGGTCGCCGTGCCCAACTTCGCTGCCGGCGCGATGGAGAACGTGGGGCTGATCACCTTCCGCGAGACCCTGCTGCTGCTCGATGAGGCGTCGGCGCCGGCAAATCACAAGATGTGGAGCCAGTCGGTCATCGCGCACGAGATGGCGCATATGTGGTTCGGCAATGAGGTGACGCTGGCGTGGTGGGACGACCTGTGGCTGAACGAGGCGTTTGCCACCTGGACGGCGGCGTGGGTCGTGGCGTCGGTGGATCCCGAGCTTGAGATGGATCTGGAGCGCGTCGCGGGCACGGCCTGGGTGATGGATCTGGACGCGCAGGCCCATACCCGCAGCATTCGTCAGCCCATCGCGCATGGCGGTGACGTGCACAATGCGTTCGATGGCATCACCTACGGCAAGGGCGCGGCGGTGCTGCGCATGCTCGAGTCGTGGATCGGCCGCGAGACGTTCCGCGACGGGGTGCGCGCCTATCTGGCGGCGCATGCCTACGGCACGGCGACGACCAGCGACCTGCTGGAAGCGCTGGCCAGGCAGTCGGGCAAGCCGGTGGCCGAGACGGCGAAGTGGTTCCTCGACCAGCCAGGCACGCCGCTGGTGCAGATCGATGTGCTGTGCACCGAGGGCGGGCCGGCGACGCTGGGGCTGAGCCAGCGCCGCGCCTTGCCGGCGGGCAGCACCGCGCCGCAGGGCGAGCCGTGGCACGTGCCGATGTGCGTGCGCTATGGCATCGGTGAAGAGGTGCACCGCGAGTGTTTCTTGCTTGAGGGCAAGCAGCAGACGGTGGCTTTGCACGCGCCCGGCTGCCCGGCGTGGCTGAGCGGCAATGATGATCAGCGCGGCTACTACCAGTGGCGCA
>JAGQJJ010000290.1 GCA_020430675.1 Myxococcales bacterium | reverse complement strand
GCGGTGTTGCTCACCGCTCGGCGTAGCGCTGCTACGCCTTCGGGTTTGCGCCTTGCCGCTGCCGGCGCCTCGGCCGGCTCGCGACGGGGACTTTCCCCGGGTTCTGCTCGCCCTCGCGCGCCACATGCCCGGACCGGGTGGCTGGTCGCCGCCGCGCTGCTCTGCGCCGCGCCGGCCGCGGCGGGCGATCCGCCCTGGCGCGGCACCACGATCAGCTATCAGAACACCGTCTCGGCCTATGAACTCGACAAGAGCAACAGCCAGACCTGGAACCCCTACTACGCCATGGGCGTGCAGGGCACCTTGAACTGGTTCTGGCTCGACCGGCTCTACACCCGGGCCTCGATCGGCCTGACCCGCGAGCTGACCGAAGCCGACGCCGAGACGCGCGACGGCGAGACGTGGTGGAGCGACCTGACGCTCACCGTCGGCACCTCGGGCTGGGAAGTACCCGTCCTGGGCACGCGCCTCGGCGCCGACGTGACCTTCACCCTGCCCACCAGCAAGATCTCGCAGGCCCAGAGCCTTCAGTTCGGCACGAGCCCCGCGGTGAGCATCGCGCAGCCCTTCAAGCTGCTCTCGGGCCTGACGCTCAGCTACCGCGGCGTCGTGCGCATCAACAGCCACGAGTGGACGACCTCGCAGCGCGAAAACACTCGGCTGCCGAGCTGCCGCGGCATCGAGTGCGCCGAGGGCCTGCACACCGGCGTGCGCAACGTGCAATGGCAGCACGCGCATACCGGCAGCGTCGCGCTTGCGGTGCTCGACTGGCTCTCGCTCAGCGCCCAGGTCGGCGTCGTCGAGCAGCACCTTTACCCGCGGGCCGACGCCGAAGGCATCACCCTCGAAGCGGTATCCAACACCGACACCCGCTATCTGGCCGTCTGGGGCGGCGAGCTGACGGTCAGCCCGCTCTCGATGCTGGAGATCGGCCTCGGCCTCTCGACGATGAACCCGCAGCTCGCGCCCGATTCGACGAGCTACGACCCGTTCTACAACCGCTACAGCCAACTGTATCTCGACCTGCGACTCGACGTGGCCCGCCTGCTCGGCCCGCTCGGGGAGGGGTGAGCGATGTTCTCGTGCAATCGGAGGAAGTCCCTGATGGACCGACTTATTCTCGGCGTGGCGCTGGCCGCGTTTGCGTTCGGGTGCGCCGAGGAGCGCCCGGTCATCGACCGCGTGCAGCCCAACGGCCTCTCGAAGTCGATGTTCGACGGCGAGTGGTACTACGTGCGCACCGTGGTCGATGTGCCGGCGGCCAACGGCTTCACCCATGTCGGTGACACCGATCACTCGGGCATGAAGCGCATCACCTGGGACATCCAGGAAGACTACCTCTTTGCGCGCCGCACCACCGAGCTGATCGAAGGCGCCGACGCCAAGGTCGAAGAGGGCGATGACTACGAGGGCGAGGTGGTGGCTGCCTATCCCATCGTCAGCCACTTCGACATCGCGCGCGCCTACAACTCGACCACCGGCGAGCAGATCAACGTGCGCGAAGAGAACACGTCCGATCGCCCCTGGTACGAGCGCGAGTACATCCGCGTCGACTGGTCGCAGAACATGGTGCACAACTACGCGCTGTCGTTCGAGGCCGCCACGGTCGAGTCGGTGCCGTACTACGTGCAGGAGATCGACCCGAAGACCGGCGAGCGCCACCCCGACGCGCCGTACTTCGAGCCCGATGGCAGCTACTTCGACATCACCAACAAGATCTTCGCCAAGGCCGGCACCTTCGAGTATCCCGGCTATGGCACCATCCCGGTCTGCTGGCTGTATGGCAACGAGTTCGATGAGTGCGGCGCCGGCGAGTTCACCATTCGCAACAGCTTCAAGCGCATCGACCCCGCGCACCAGTACGAGGCGCTGCCGTACAAGGGCAAGGCCACCGAGGTCTTCGGCTACTTCACCACCGACCGCCTCGTCTACGACCCCGAGATCGGCATCCGCCAGCAGAACAAGAAGCGGTTCCTCAACCGCCACAACCTGTGGAAGCGCTGGCGCGACGACAACGGCGACATCATCCCGGTCGCCCAGCGCGAGCTGCGGCCGCTGGTCTACCACGTCAACCGCGACATGCCTGATGACCTCAAGCCGGTGGTCAAGGCGGTCGGCGACCAGTGGAACAGCGCGTTCACCGACGCGGTGAAGGCCATGGGTTTTGAGCCGAAGGGCCGCGTCTTCATCGTCTGCCCCAACAACCCGATCGAAGCCGGCGACGCGCCGGAGTGTGGCCCCGAGGGCAGCTCGCCGCGCCTCGGCGACATCCGCTACTCGTTCATGGCCTATGTGCCGAAGTACATGACCTACGGCCTGCTGGGCCTCGGCCCGAGCAACAACGACCCCGAGACGGGCGAGATCATCAGCGGCATGGCCTACGTCTACCACCATAACAACCTGGCCGCCTACCGCGTGCAGGAGCTGGTGCAGCTGCTCAACGGCGACCGCGACGTCAATGACTACATCGACGGCGTCGACCTCACCGACTGGCGCGCGCAGGTCAACGCCGGCGAGGGCGCGTCGAGCCAGACCTACGGCCTCGACGACGCGGCGCATATGGTCGAGCAGATCGTCGACGGCCCCGCCGCCCAGCGGTGGGCCGACCCGCAGTACCGCTTCACCCCGCAGGACTTCCAGGCCATCCGCGAGAATGGCTTCGACGCCTGGGTGCAGCCGGTGCTCGATGAGATGTTCCGCATGGGCTACCGCAACGGCGAGCGCCACAGCCCCGAAGGCACGCTCGGCCAGCTCGCGGGCACCTATATCGAAGACCTGCTCATCAACGACGAGCTGCTGATGGCCACCGGCCACGACCCGCGGCTGCCGCTCGATGACAATACCCTCGACCGCGTCAGCGTCGCCCGCGGCGGCCTGGGACAGACCATGAAGTCGCGCGGCCGGCTGCGCGAAGAGTTCGCCGCCTACCAGAACAAGTACCTGCCCGAGATGGCCGACGACGCCCTGATGGGCCTCGCCCGCGAGCTGAAGGGCAAGAGCGGCGAAGAGGCCTACAATACCGCGCGCAACTCGATCTACACCGCGGTGCTGGCCCACGAGGTCGGCCACAGCCTGGGCCTGATGCACAACTTCGGCGGTTCGGACGACGCGCTGAACTACTTCGACGCTTACTGGCACATCCGCGACGATGGCAACGTCGGCCCGCGCCTCGAAGGCATGGATCCCATCACCGACGAAGAGATCGACGCCCATCTCTATGACAACGCCTACAGCTCGATCATGGACTACGCCGGCCGCTACACCATCGACGGCCAGGGCATCGGCAAGTACGACCGCGCGGCGATCATGTTCGGCTATGCCAACAAGGTCGAGGTCTACAAGGACAACGGCGGCGTGCCCCATGACTGGTTCACCTCGTGGTTCGACCGCGACGGCGACCCGATGGTCGAGTCGGGCTTCACCCTGATCGCCCCGCATTACACCGAGTACTTCAAGCGCATGGGCGCCTCGCTCTACGAGGCGAGCAACCGCATGCTGGTCGACGTCGACCAGCTCTCGGGCGACTTCGCCACCGCCTCGGTCGATGGCAACACCTATACCCGCGTGCCTTACATCTATTGCTCGCACAGCCGCGCCAACCTCAGCGACAGCTGCCTGACCCGCGACTTTGGCGCCGACGCCGCCGAGCGCATGAAAAACATCCTCGACGAGCTGAACACCTGGTACATCGAGCGCAACTTCCCGCGCGGCAGCATCACCAGCACCCACTTCAACTACGTCGAGCGCTGGTACGGCCGCATCTACGACCGCCTGAAGAAGTGGCATGACATCTATGGCCTGCTCGCCGAGATCTTCGTGCGCATCGACCAGAACTTCGCCCGCTCGTTCCTGACCGACGCGCGCAACGGCTGGGGCACCAAGACCTGGGCCGTGCAGAACGCCTTCAACTACCTGATGCAGACCATCATGATGCCCGACGTGGGCGGCTACGGCCGCCGGCAGAACGCCGATGGCACCTGGCTGTGGCAGAAGGGCCAGAGCGGCGGCACGCCGCTGGGCATCACCGACGCGCGCTACTACCAGACGAGCTGGTCGCGCGGCGGCGATGAAGGCAGCGATGGCAGCCGTGGCTGCGGCTACTTCTGGTTCGAGTGCCTGCATCACATCGGCTACTACCTTGACAAGATCATGGCCATCGAGGCGCTGAGCGACAGCGAGACCAACTTCGTCGCGCGCTCGTCGCCCGAAGACCTGCGCGAGTGGGAGATCAGCTACTACACCACGTTCGGCGAGCAGATCGATCGCATCAGCTCGGCGCTGATGAGCCAGAACTACGCCGGGGTCGGCCCGTGCCTCGTCGATGGCAAGCTGAAGTTCCCGAACTTCACCGGCACGCTCGATGATGAGTGCGCGGGCAATGCCATCATCGATCCCTTCGCCACCTTCTCGGTGCAGCTCTACTGGCAGGTGCTGGGTCAGGCGCGGTTCTTTGGCAACTACAACCAGAGCTTCCGCGATGAGTCGCGCGTCTTTGTCATCGGCACCGGCCGCGAGCCCACGCTCGACAAGGACCGCCTGATCACCTTCACCGATCCCACCAGCGGCATGACCTATGGCGCCATCCGCTACGCAGATCACATCGGCTCGGGCCACGCGGTGCTCGACCGCGCGCTCAAGATCCTGCGCAACTCCAGCTGGTGTGACAGCGAAGAAGGCACCGTCGACAATACGGACGACTGCAACGCCGGCCTGCCGCCCGTCGGCCGCCGCGCCGCCGACCCCGAGCTGCTCGATCACATCGAGCTGATCAAGGTCATGGCCGATCTTTCGCCGATGATGGACTTCGGCAACCCCTACGCCCCCTGATCTCATGGACGCCGACCTGCCCATCGAAGGGGGCCCGATCATCCCCGCGGCCGAGCTGGAGGTCAGCACCAGCCGCGCCTCGGGGCCGGGGGGCCAACACGTCAACAAGACCGAGACCCGCGTCTCGTTGACCTGGTCGATCATCCTGAGCGGGGTGCTGACCGATCAGGAACGCGCCCGCCTGCTGACCCGCCTGCAAAGCCGCCTGACCAACGACGGCGTGCTCACCGTGCACGTCGATGAGTCGCGCAGCCAGCTCCGCAACCGCGAGCTGGCCCGCGAGCGCCTCGCCGCGCTGGTGGCCGAAGCGCTCAAGGTGCAGAAGCGCCGCCGCGCCACCCGCCCCAGCCGCGGCGCGGTCGAGCGGCGCCTGAAGGCCAAGACCGCCCGCGCGGCCGTCAAGAGCGCCCGCCAGAAGCCTCGCCACGACGATTAGCGCCCACGTCGCCACGATTCGCCTTGCAGCGTCCTGACATTGGAATTGATCACACGTCGCCAGCATCTCGGAACCCGCCAGCGACGTCGCCGAGGGACATGGCCCCAAGGGCAGCGTTTATCGATACCGGCGGTGCGCGAAGACCGCCCATGGCGTCCAGTTTCTGCGCAGTCTGGACAGGTGACGAGGTCTTCCGCAGGTGCGGCCTTCGCCGTTGGCGCCGTCGATCCGCCGTTGATTCCGTCGCGCTTGTCCGCGACGCCCGCCGGCGGCGTCCTGTCGCTGCGCGACCGGCCTGCGCCCCGTCGGGTCGCGGGCTTGGCCGCTCGACGACGCGACAGCATCGCCTTCGCTCTCGGCCTTGCCAGCGGCGCCGCGTCCGGCGCGCTTGGGGCATCAACGGACTTGCGCACCGCCGTCACTCCGCGTTCGGGTCGCCTGGGCACCGTTCGAACGTGTCGTCGAGGGCGTCGACGTGCCCCATGGCATCAACTCGCCGGCAAACGGGCTCGATCACCCCGGAGGCTCACGGGATGCCGTCCGCAGCCGCAAAATAGCCGATCTCGCAAAGACAGGAGGCTGATTTTCGTTAGTTACGCGGCCATGGCT
>JAGQJJ010000289.1 GCA_020430675.1 Myxococcales bacterium | reverse complement strand
CGCCATCGCGCTTGGCCACCCGCTCGGCGCCACCGGCGCCCGCATCATGACCCACCTGCTCTACGAGCTGCGCCGCCGCGGTGGCGGCCGCGCGCTCGGCAGCGCGTGCATCGGCGGCGGGCAGGGCATCTCGATCATCGTGGAGGCGATTTGATGAATGGCGCGCGTCCGGTCGAAGCCGAGCTGATCTACAACTGGAACCTGAAAGGGCGCCGCGGCGCGGTCGCGCCCGAGGTTCAGTTCTACGACGAGACCCTGCGCGACGGCATCCAGGGGCCCTCGATCTCGGATCCGCCGATCGGGGTGAAGCTGCGCATCCTCGAACAGGAAGAGGCGCTTGGCATCCACGCCATCGACCTCGGCCTGCCCGGCGCCGGACCGCGCGCCGTTGAAGACGTCACCGCGCTCGCCCGCCATCTGGTGGGCAACAACATGAAGATCCGCCCGAGCTGCGCCGCGCGCACGCACGTCAATGACATCCGTCCGATCGCCGAGATCAGCCAGCGGACCGGCGTGCCGATCGAGGTGATGACCTTCCTCGGCACCAGCCCCATCCGCCAGTACGCGGAAGACTGGGATCTGTCGCGCCTGCGCAAGCTGAGCGGCGAGGCGATCGAGTTTGCGGTGCGCGAGAATCTGCCGGTCACCTTCGTCACCGAAGACACCACGCGCAGCCGCCCCGAGACGCTCCAGCCGCTCTTCCTCAACGCGATCGAAAAAGGCGCGACCCGCCTCTGCCTGTGCGACACGGTGGGCCACGCCACGCCCGACGGCGTGCGCAACCTCATCTGGTGGACGCGCAACCTCATCGACGGCACCGGCGCCGAGGTCGGCATCGACTGGCACGGCCACAACGACCGCGGCCTCGCCGTCTGCAACGCCATCTTCGCCGCTGAGTTCGGCGCCGACCGCATCCACGGCACCGCGCTGGGCATCGGCGAGCGGGTGGGCAACGCCGCGCTCGATCAGATCCTCATCAACCTCAAGCTGATGGGCGAGATCGACAACGACCTGACCCGCCTCGTGGAGTGGTGCCAGACGGTCAGCGAAGGCTGCCGCTGGCCCATCCCGCTCAACTACCCAGTGATCGGCGCCGATGCCTTCCGCACCGCGACCGGCGTACATGCTGCGGCGGTGATCAAGGCCCAACGCAAGGGCGACCATTTCCTGGCCGACCGCATCTACAGCGGCGTGCCCGCCGGCCTGTTCGGCAAGCAGCAGACCATTGAAATCGGCCATATGAGCGGCTTGTCAAACGTGCTCTACTGGCTGGAGCAACACGGGGTCACCGCGACCGACGGCCTGGGCGAGCACATCCTCGCCGCGGCGAAGGCGACCAACCGCGTGTTGACCGATGGCGAGGTTCATGCCCTGATCGCGCAGTTTTGGGGCTAAGCGGAGCGCTTGGTGGCGACCCTCGATGACGCGCGCCTGATCGTCCTGGTCCGGGACAAGCTGGGCGTGCCTGAGCCCATGCTCAATCAGTTCCGGCGCGTCGCCGCCGCCGGGGGACGTTCGCTTGGCGAACTGCTGATCGAGATGGGCCTCACCTCGCAGCACCAGCTCGATACGCTGGTCGCCGAGGAGCTGACCGCCGCCGATCATGAGATGCCGTTTGGCGCCGACGTGGTGGCGGTGGTCGATCGACCCGCCTCCGCCCTGCCCCCGCTTCCCGGCCGTGGGCGCGGCGATCGACCCGCCCTGCCGACGCGCGGCGACGCGCAGTCGGTCGAGATGCCGCCGCTGCCCCGGGTGGCGCGACGCCCGCTCGACTCGGAAGAGAACGCGCGCCGGCCCTCGGGCATCGACCTGCCCTTCAACATCTCGCACTCGCCGACCGCCGCGGCCGACCCCAACGAGCAGGACTTTCGGGCGCTGCTCAGCGACGACCCGTTTGATTTTCTGGCCGCCGGCCCGACGCCCGAACCGACGCCCTCGCCGTTTTTCGGCGCTGCCGAGCGCTCGATCGAGCTGCCGGCGGCCGAGCTGCCCGCCTCGGCCCGGCCCGCCGACGTGCTCGCCGATCCGTTCGCCGACGATCAGGAGTTCACCTTCCCCGACGCCGAGGAAGTGCCGGCCCTGCGGGCGCGCCCCGCGTCGCTGCCCTACCCGCGCAGTGAGCACGGGCCCAAGCCCTTCTCTTCCGACGAGCTGCTGGTCTCGGACGAGAAGCTGGCCGCCGAGAGCGGGCTGCGGTTTGTCGGCAGCATGGAGTACGACCCCACGCTCGACAGCCGCCCGCCGGTGGTCGAGCCCGAGCTGGCGCCCCTGCCCGGCCGCGCGGTGCAGCTCGAAGACGACAGCGCCCACACGAACCCGCTGATCAGCGAGAAGGTCGACCCCTCATCGCTGCCGTTCCGCGGCCCCGGCCCCGAGCCGCGCGCCACCCGGCGCGGCGACCGGCGCACCGACGTGCTGCCCGACCTGCACAACGACCCCTCGCGCTACGTGCTCGGCGAAGAGATCGCGCGCGGCGGCATGGGCCGCATCGTCAAGGCGGTCGACCAGAACATCGACCGCACGGTGGCGATGAAGCTGCTCATCAAGGGCAAGGACGAGCAGATCGGCATGCAGCTGCGCTTCACCGAAGAGGCGCAGATCACCGGGCAGTTGCAGCACCCGAACATCGTGCCGGTCTACGATCTGGGCACCGATCGCGAGGGTCAGGTCTTCTTCACGATGAAGCTCGTGAAGGGCCGCACCCTGCGCGACATCCTGCGCGACCTGCGCCGCAGCGATGTCGAGATCGAGAAGCAGTTCACCAGGGCCCGCCTGATCAACGCCTTCCAGCAGGTGTGCATGGGCATCGCCTACGCGCATAGCCGGGGCGTGGTGCACCGCGACCTGAAGCCCTCGAACGTGATGTTCGGTGACTTCGGTGAAGTGCTGGTCATGGACTGGGGTCTGGCCAAGATCCTGCGCCGCGAAGAGGACGCCGACGGCAAGGTCAAGAGCCACCGCGAGCAGCTCAGCCGCTGGGCCACGCGGCACGGCGAGGTCATCGGCACGCCGGGTTATATGCCGCCTGAGCTGGCGCTGGGCCAGCTCGACGACGTGGACGAGCGCTCCGACGTCTACAGCCTGGGCGCCGTCCTCTACGAGATTCTGACCCTGCGCCCGCCCTACACCGGCCGCGACGCGCGCGCCATCATCCGCAAGATGCTGCGCGAGCGGGTGATTCCGCCGCGCAAGCGCGCCCCGTCGCGCAACATTCCTGCCGAACTCGAAGAGATCTGCATTCGCTGCCTGTCGAAAGACATCGGCCAGCGCTATGGCAGCGTGCTCGATCTGCACAAGGCGATCGAAGAGTTCCAGGAAGGCGCGATGGAGAAGGAGCGGCAGCGGCAGGAGGCCACCCGGCAGACCGCCGCCGCCAAGGGCCACGTCGACGATTACCGCCGCCATACCCGCGCCGCCGAGCGCCTGATGGCCGAGGTCGAATCCGAGCGCCTGCGCCTGCCGCCCTGGGCCGGCGCCGAGCTGCGGCGCGCGCTGTGGGACGCCGAGCTGCGCCTCGACGCCGCCCGCCGCGAGCGCGTCGAAGCCTTCACCCTGGCCGCGCAATCGTTCCGCCAGGCGTTGGTCGCCAACCCTGACGACGCCGAAGCGCGCGAAGGTCTCTGCCAGCTCTACTGGGGCGGCTTCCTGCAGGCCGAGCACGAGGGCGACCGCCCGTCGATGCTGCAATACGAGACGGTGCTGCGCGCGGTCGACACCGGCAACTACGCCGAGCTGCTGCGCGGCGATGGCCGCCTGCAGGTCGAGACCGACCCGCCCGGCGCCCGCGCGGTGCTGTTCTCGTATGACGAGACCGACAAGATCCTGACCCCGACCAACCCGCGCGACCTGGGCCGCACGCCGGTCGTGGTCGACCCGCTGCCGATGGGCAGCTACCTGCTGGTGCTGCGTGCGCCCGGCCTGCGCGACACCCAGGTGCCGCTGCGCATCGAGCGCCTGGGCGAAGCCTCGCTGCAGGTCCGCCTGCGCACCGACCGCGCCATCGGCGCCGGCTTCGTCTACATCCCCGGCGCCCACATGATGGTGGGCGGCGACCCCGATGCCTCGTGGGGCCTGCCGCGCCAGTCGGCGCAGGTCAACGACTTCTGCCTCGCGCGCCTGCCGGTGAGCTGCCGGCAGTACCTCGACTTCCTCAACGCCATCGCGACCGACGACTTCGAGCAGGCCGTGCGGCGCAGCCCGCGCCTCTTCGCCGGCGGCGGCACGCTCTATGGCCAGCGCGACAACCAGTTCTTCGTGCCCGAACGCGACCCCAACGGCGTGCCGTGGGACCAGAACTGGCCGGTCTTCGGCATCAGCTACGACGACGCGCTCGCCTACTGCAAGTGGCGCAGCCGCATCGACGGCATCCGCTACCGACTGCCCACCGAGATCGAGTGGGAGGTCGCCGCCCGCGGCGCCGATCTGCGCCACTTCCCGTGGGGCAATACCTGGGAGCCGACCTACTGCAAATCGGCCCATTCCCGCCCCGGCGTCGCCGGCCTCGAACCGTGCGGCAGCTACGCCACCGACCGCAGCCCGTTCGGGGTGATGGACCTGGCCGGGGGCGTGAGCGACTGGACGTCGACCGCCGCCGCCACCGAGGTCGAGACCGACCACATCGAGCGCATCTGCCGCGGCGGAAGCTGGAACCACCTGGACCTGCACGCCCGCGTCGCCTCGCGCCATGCCACCGCCGCCGAAGCGGTCTCGGTCTCGGTCGGGTTCCGCCTGGCCCACGACCCCTGATCCGGTGGCCGCGCCACCCGATCCTGCCTCCCGCTCCCGCACCGGACGCCTGCTCGGACCGCTTCTCCTGTTGGCGATGGCCGCCTGGATGGTCTTCGCCGCCGTCGGCGCCGCGCGCGAGCTGCGCGCGGATGTGCCCGTGCAGGGCCTGTTTCGCTTGCATCTGCCCCCGCATCGGACCGCTGCGGGCTGGCTGCTCGATCCACGCCCCGGTGGGATGCGCGCCGAGCTGCGCGCCCGGTTTTCCCGCAGCACCGCCGAGGCCCCTGAGCCCGAACCGACGATCGCCGCGTGGGAAACGACGCTCGCCGCGCTCGGCCTCGAAGCCCGCCGCGTCGACGACGTGCGCTGGGATGGCACCCCGCCCCGCCTGCGCCTGACCGCCGCCGGCCCGCAGCTCCTCATCGACCTGTTCGGCGTCACCCCGGTGGTCTTCGATCCCGCGCTGGGCGTGCTGCTCATCGACCGCGAGGCCCTGCCGCCCGCCACCGCCGAGTGGGCGCTGCTCAACGCGCGAGAACTGCCTTGGTAGCCGCGCCCGACGACGCACGCTTCATGCCGCGCCTGACCGGCCCGGCGCGCCTGGCGCTGGCCACCCTCGCCGGCCTGCTCAACGGCGCCAGCTTCATCTGGCTCGGCCCGCTGGCCCTGATCGCCAACGTGCCCCTGCTCTGCGCGCTTTGGGGCAGCCGCTCGGCGACCCGCGCTGCCGCGCTTGCCGGCCTCGTGGGCGTGCTCGGCGGCGTGCACATCTACGGCATCCTCGACTACGGCACCTGGATTCTCATCGCCTTCAGCCTCTACACCGGCAGCCAGATGGTCATCTACGGCCTGCTGATGCGCGCCTTGTGGGGCCGCCTCGGTGCGGTCTTCGACGTCGCCCTGCCCGCGCTGGTGTGGACGCTGACCGAGTGGCTGCGCAGCGTCGGCCCGCTCTCGATGCCGGCGAGCTACGTGGGCAACGTGGTCGACGTGGGCGTCTTTGCGCCCTGGCTCGCGCTGGCCCCGATCACCGGCGGTCTGGGCGTCAGCACCGTCATCGCGCTGGTCGGCAGCGTCGTCTGGCACCTGGCCTTCGTCGGCCGCTCCCACCGCACCCCGGCGCTGATCGCCGCCGGCCTGATCGCCCTCG
>JAGQJJ010000288.1 GCA_020430675.1 Myxococcales bacterium | reverse complement strand
TGACGGCAACATCTACGCGGTCGCCCAGGGCCCGATGACCGTCGGCGGCTTCAGCCTCGGCGACGGCAAGGCGGGCGAGGTGAAGAACCAACCCACCGTGGCGCGCATCCCCGACGGTGCGCTGGTCGAGCGCGAAGTGCCGATGGAACTGGGCCAGCAGACCGCCATCACCTTGCAACTTCGCGACGCCGACTTCACCACCACCGCCCGGCTGGCCAAAGTGGTCAACATGAACCTGGGCGGCGTCTACGCCAAAGCGCGCGACAGCGGTACGGTCAACATCGCGGTGCCCGACACCTACGACGATCGCCTCGTCGAGTTCCTGGCGCTGGTCGAGCGCCTCGAAGTCACGCCCGACATGCGCGCCAAGGTCGTCGTCAACGAGCGCACCGGCACCATCATCATGGGCCAGGACGTGCGCATCGCGCCGGTCGCCGTGGCCCACGGCAACATCACGGTCAGCATCAAGACCACCGAGCGCGCGGTGCCCGCGGCGCCGCTCGACTTCTTCGGGGCCTACGCTCGGGTCTGCGGCTCCACCCGCTGGGTCGTCGGCGGCTCAGCGGCCTGTCGCCACCGCGCAGCCATCGAGTCGGTCGGCGGCCAGTGCTTCGAGGGCAGCGCCGAGGCCCTGCGCGGGCTCTTGGAAGCCCATTGACCCACAGCGCGCAGCTCGATCTGATCGCGCCGCCGCCTCCGCTGTGCCGGCAGGAAGCGCTGCGGCGCCTCGACGAGATGGTCGGCGTCGACCTCCGGCCCCTGGCAGAGACCCATGGCATCACCGTGTGGCGCGATGGCCAGCGCAACAAGGGCTGGGCCGGTCAGGTCGTCGAGCGCCTGCTCGGGCGTTCACCCAACTCGGAGAAGGCCGCCGACTTCGGCGATTGGGAGCTCAAGGTCGTCTCGGTGCTGCCAGACGCCGAGGGCCGGCCGCGGGTCAAGGAGAGCATGGCGCTGGCCATGTTCAACCCGGCCGAGATCGAGGCGGATGGCTTCGATGAGAGCCATGTGCTCAGCAAGCTCGACCGCCTGCTGGTCGTCGCGCGCTGGTTCGACGGCCCCGACGAGGCCTACGCGCCGGTCGTCGGCGCGGCGGCCTTTGATCTGACCGATGCCACGCTGCGCGCTCGGGTCAACGATGACTACGATGAGATCCGTTGGGTGGTGCGCAGCCAAGGCGTGCATGCCTTGCACGGCGGCATCGGCGCGCTCATCCAGGCGCGGCCCAAAGGCGACGGCCGCCTCGCGTTCTACGCCCGCGCCCGCTTCGTGAGCTTCATGCTCGGGCTTGCCGAAGCCCCGTGACGTTCAAAGGGGGATGTTGCCATGCTTCTTGCGCGGCAGCGTCTCGACCTTGTTCTCCAGCATCTTCAGGCTGCGGATGATGCGCGTCCGCGTCTCGCGCGGGTGGATGATGGCATCGATGAAACCCAGCTCGGCCGCCTTGAACGGGTTGGCGAAGGTCTGCCGATAGTCTTCCACCAGCTCGGCCCGCCGCGTTTCGGGGTCTTCGGCTTCGAGCAGCGTATTGCGGTGGATGATATTGACCGCGCCTTCGGGCCCCATCACCGCGATCTCGGCCGTGGGCCACGCGAAGTTCACGTCGGCGCGGATATGCTTTGATGCCATCACGTCGTAGGCACCGCCATATGCCTTGCGCGTGATCAGCGTCACCTTGGGCACGGTGGCCTCCGCGAAGGCATACAGAAGCTTGGCGCCGTGTTTGATGATGCCATTCCACTCCTGCTCGGTGCCGGGCAGAAAGCCGGGCACGTCCACCAGGGTCACCAACGGGATGTTGAAGGCATCGCAGAAGCGCACGAAACGCGCCGCCTTGACGCTGGCGCCGATGTCGAGGCAGCCGGCGAGCACCGCCGGCTGATTGGCGACGATGCCCACGCTGCGCCCGCCCAGCCGCGCGAAGCCGATCACCATGTTCATGGCATGAGCAGGCTGAATCTCGAGGAAGATGCCATCATCGGCGACGGCGTGAATGACGGCTTTGATGTCATAGGGTTTATTCGGGTTCTCAGGCACGAACCCATCGAGTTCCGGTGACTCGCGGTCGAGCGGGTCGTTTGTGGGCACCACCGGTGCGTCTTCCGCGTTGTTCGACGGCAGGTATGAGAGCAGTTCGCGCACCGTCTCGAGGCAGGTGTGCTCGTCGGGCGCGGTCAGATGGCAGACCCCGCTGCGCGAGGCATGGGTGCGGGCGCCGCCCAGCTCCTCTTGCGTCACCTCTTCATGCGTCACCGAGCGGATGACATCGGGCCCGGTGATGAACATATAGCTGGTCTGGTCCACCATCACCGTGAAGTCGGTGATCGCCGGACTATAGACGGCCCCGCCCGCGCACGGACCCAGGATGGCGCTGATCTGGGGCACCACGCCGCTCGCGAGCGTATTGCGCAGGAAGATGTCGGCATAGCCGGCCAGCGACTCGACGCCCTCTTGGCTGCGGGCCCCGCCGCTGTCGTTGAGGCCGATCACCGGCGCGCCGACCTTCATCGCCAAGTCCATGATCTTGCAGATTTTTTCGGCGAAGGCCGCGCTGAGCGAGCCACCGAAGACGGTGAAGTCCTGCGCGAAGACAAAGACGCGACGCCCCTCGATGGTGCCATGACCGGTGATGACACCATCCCCCGGGATGCGTTGCTGCTCCATGCCAAAATGCGTGCAGCGATGGGTCTTGAGGCGGTCGTACTCCTCGAAGCTGCCGGGATCGACCAGCGCTTCGATGCGCTCGCGCGCGGTCATCTTGCCTTTGGCGTGCTGTTTGGCCACGCGCTTGGCGCCGCCCGCGGCGAAGGCGGCCTGCTCCAGCTGAGCCAGGCGGTCGAGGATGTCCTTGCGGCGCGTCAAAGCAGCCCTCCCAATGCCCCCGGGGGCTCGGTGCGTTCGATCATCTCGGCGTAGGTGCGCGCATAGGCCGCCGCCGGGCCGGCCCAGGACCAGTCGCGGGCGAGGCCGTCGGCCTGCATGGCGACGTAGGCCTTGCGATCGGCGTAGAGCGTGACCGCGCGTTGCAGCGCGCCCCGGCAGGCCTCGGCGGTGGCGGGGCCGAAGCGCAGGCCGTTGACGCCATCCTCGACGGTGTCGGCGAGGCCGCCGGTGGCCCGCACGATCGGCACGGTGCCATAGCGCATGCCGATGAGCTGCGTCAGCCCGCAGGGCTCGTAGCGGCTGGGCACGGCCACGAAGTCGGCGCCAGCGTACATGCGGCGCGCGAGGCCGTCATCGAAGTCATTGACGACCACAAAGCGCCCGGGGTGATGCTGGCTGAGCCGTGCCATGGATGCCAGCACGTTGGCATCACCGCTGGCCAGCACCGCAAAGCGCGCGCCCGCATGCATGGCGGCCGGGGCGGCCTCGGCCAGCAAGTCGAGGCCCTTCTGGCTCGCGGCGCGCGAGATGACCGCGATGAGCGGCCCGTCCGACAACCCCAGCGCGCGCTGCAACGCCGTCTTGCAGGTCCCCTTGCCGCTCAGATCGTCGGCGGTGTACTGCGCCGGCAGGGCGCGGTCGGTGGCCGGGTTCCACAGCGCGGTGTCGATGCCATTGAGGATGCCGCGCAGCCCGGTGCGCCGATGGCGGAACAACCCGGCGAGGCCCAACCCGCCCGGCTCGACCTGAATCTCGCGGGCATAGGTCGGGCTCACCGTGGTCAGCACATCGGAGAGCACCAGGCCCGCTTTGAGCAGGCTGACGCGCCCGTAGTACTCGACGCCGTCGAAGTTGCGCAGCGCGTGGGGGATGCCGAGTCGATCGGCCCACTCGAAGCCGCAAAGCCCCTGGTAGGCCAGGTTGTGCACCGTCAGCGCCACCGGGCGGCGGCCGCCCAGATACAACGCGGTCAGCCCGGCCTGCCAGTCGTGAAGGTGATACACGTCAGCGGTCTCGCTCAACGCGGCGGCCACCTTGCACAAAGCCGCAAAACGCAAGGGGTTGTCGGGGTAGTCGCCAGAGGGACCGCCGTAGTTGCCCTCGCGGTCGAGCAGGCCCGGCAGGTCGACGAAGATCACGCTGTCGTCGGGCGACTCCCAGAAGCGGCCGTTGAACTTCTGGCCCGCCAGCAGCACCGTGATCGGATCGGCGCGCTTGAGGTGCCGGCGGTCGATATGGCCGTAGAGCGGGGTGATGACCCGCGATTGCAGGCCATCGGCGCGTTGTTGCCGCGGCAGCTCGTTGAGCACGTCGCCCAGCCCGCCGGTCTTGCTGTACGGCGCCACCTCCCCGGTGACGTGCAGCACGCGCAGCGGTTTGCGCATGGTCGGTCCTCTCTCGGTGCGCGGCCGGGCCGTCAGCGTCGCAGTCCCCGCAGGAACTCGGCGGCCTCCTCGGGCGCGGTCGGGTTGATGTAGAAGCCGGTGCCCCACTCGAAGCCGGCCACGCGCGTCAGCTTGGGCATCACCTGCACATGCCAGCGATACCACGGCACGTCGACGTGCTCGTACGGGGCGCTCTGGATGATGAAGTTATAGGCCGGGTTGCCCAGGCCCACATCGAGGCGATCGAGCGCGGTGGCCAGCGCTTCGGCCAGGTTCTCCAGCTGCGGCCGCGTGGTCGACTCAAACCGCGCGGCGTGGAATCGCGGCACGATCCACAGCTCAAACGGCGTGCGGCTGGCATAGGGCGCCATCAAGACGAAGTCGGCGTTCTCGTGGATCAGCCGCTGGCCGTCGTCCAACTCCTGGCGCACGATGTCTTCGAAGACGTTGCGATCGCGGAACTCGTAGTAGCGCCGCGCACCGTCGAGCAACTCGCGCACCTGCTGTGGCACCACCGGCAGCGCGATGAGCTGGGCATGGCCATGCGCGATGCTGGCCCCGGCCGCCGCGCCATGATTGCGGAACAGCAGGCTGAACCGGAAGCGGTCATCACCCTGCAAGTCCTTCATGCGCATTCGATAGACTTCGAGCGCTTCGACGAGATGCGCCCGCGGCAGGCGGTGCAGCTTGAAATCATGGGCCGGCGCCTCGATGATCACCTCGTGGGCGCCGACGCCGTTCATGTGGTCGTAGATGCCTTCGGGCCGCTTGTCGAGGCCGCCTTCGATGCGCAGGGCCGGGTATTTGTTGGGCACTACGCGAATCTGCCATTCGGGCCCATCGGCGATGCCACCGCGCGCCCGCACGGCGTGAATCTCATGCGGCGTCAGGTGCTCATTGCCGGCGCAGAAGGGGCAGCTCTTGTGCTCCGGCGGCGCCACCGCTTCGATCTGGTAATCCTTTGGCCGCAGCGCGCGCTCGGTGGCGATGATGGCCCAGCGGTGGGTGATCGGATCCCGGCGTAGTTCGGGCATGGCGACTCCTGCGAGGGCCGACGGGTGAATGGTCGCAAGGTCTTAACCGATGAGCGCGCGCCGGTACAAGGGGCCGGGTGAGGCGGTGAGGCGATGGTGCGCGGTGAAGGCGGGGGCGGGCGCCGGGCGATCAGCGGTTGCTGATCCGAACGCGCTCGAAGCGAAGGGGCTCGCGGTAGACGGTGGGGCGGGTGTCGCAGAGCTGCGCGAGGCGCCGGAGGGCGGTGGTGCCGGCCTCTTCCGCGATTCGGGTGCCGTGACGCAGGCTCTGAGCGGCGAAGGCTTCGATGCTCTCGCCTGGCCGGTCGACGGCGACGACGCGGGCCAGAGCCGAGAATCGACCGGTCGCGTACATCAGGGTCGAGGTGAACCGCATGCGATCTTCGCAGGCGTCCATTCGCATCATGGCCGCTTGACTGGCCGTCCTGCTCATTTTGTTGCTGCTCCTCGGTCGCGGGGCGACACCCCTCTCGACGAACGACAGACGTTGGCCGGAAGACACGGCGCGCAGCATGCCCGGGCCCGGCGGGCGGGTCCAGGTCGGTCGGACGCGACGCCGGCCGGCGGCCGGGCCCTCCGCCGACCGAGCA
>JAGQJJ010000028.1 GCA_020430675.1 Myxococcales bacterium | reverse complement strand
CCGTGCGCTTCCACGGCCGCGCCGCCGCGGGCCTGCGCCATGGGCACCGGGCCGTCGTCGACGCCGAGGCCCACGGTGACCCGGCGCTGCTCGCCCAGGCGCTGCTCTCGCTCGGCGAGATCCAGGTCATGAGCGACGCCGACGCACCCATCGCCTCGTATCGGCGCGCGATCGACGCCGCGCGCGCGGCGGGCTTGCCTGCGCTCGAAGCCGAGGGGTGGATCAAGCTGCTGGGCGCCGCCGGGGTCACCGGTCAGATGGAGCCTGCCGAAGATGCGCTCGCCGCGCTCGACGCCGTGCGCGAGACCTCGCTCGACGAACGTCAACGCGGCCACCTGGCCTTCTCGCGCGGCCTCGTGCACCGCACGCACGGCCGCCTGGCCGAAGCCCAGACCCAGCTCGATCTGGCGCGGCGCCTCTTCGCCGCCTGCGGCGCCCGGTCCGGCGAAGCGCGGGCCCTCAACCTGGCCGGCGACGTCGCCCGCCAGCGCGGCGCGCTGCTCGAAGCGGAGCGCATCTACCGCGAGGTCTGCCGGCGGTGGTCCGCCCTGGGCCACCCCGGCGTGCAGGTCGCCGAGCTGAACCTGGGCCTCGTCTGCGTCGCGCTCGGCCGCTTCGCCGAGGCCCGCGAGGTGCTCGAAGGCGCGCTCGCCGCCGCCCTGCGCAGCCAGGAGCGCGTGGTCGCCGCGTTCATCCACGGCGTGCTCATCGCCTGCGACGCCCATGACCACGACTGGGCGAGCTGGGACGGCCGATGGTCAGCGATGGGCCCGCTGCGATCGGGCAAGCTGGCCGACGTCGACGCCGCCTTCGCCGGCCGCCTCGCCGCGCGCATCGCCGAAGAGGCCGGCGAGTCCGCCCGCGCCGACGCCGCCTGGCAACTCGCGATCACGCAGTATGAAGCGGTGGGCCGCCTCGACGAAGCGACCGCGGTGCGCGTCGAGTGGGAGGCCCTGCGCGGCGCGTTCTGATCCAGCTCAGAACCGGGCGTGCACCCCGAAGCTGAGGGTGTCGAACGACGACTCGAAGTGCCCCGCGTTGGCCGGCACGCCGGTCAGGCCACCGCACCCGTCCGGGCACTGCGCGATGGGCCGTTGCTGCATGACCTTGCCGTATTGCTCGGGCACGTCGCGGTCCTCCTGGAAGACATGCTGATACGAGACCAGCAGGTCGGCCTGGAAGCCATCGGGATCACCCAGCGCATACGCCAGACCGCCGCCGACGCCGACCCGCTCCAGCGACATGAAATCGAGCGCGGTGTAGTTCCGATGCGACGCGCCCTGCTCGTAGTAGCCGCCCGCGCTCAGCGAGAGGTCGCCGATCACGTTGGCCGTGCCGCCGAGGCGAAAGCTGAAGGTGTCGCGCCAACGCTTGGGCAGCGTGACGTCCTGGGTCATGAACCCGCCGTAAGCGTTGAGCGTGCCCTCCAGATCGGCGTCGTAGGCGTCGACCATCGACCACGCCTCGTAGACCACGTCGAACTCGACATCGAACTTCTCGCGCGTGCCGTCGAGGTTGCGGTAGCGCACCCCGAGGCGCGCCGTGGGCGGCAGGGTGATCTCAAGCTTCGCCGATGCCCCGGGCACGGTCAGCAGATCGTCGGTGTACTGCGTCTGCCCGGGCACGTTCTTCAGCTCGAAGTCGCCCTCAGCCTCAAAGCGCACCGGCAGCACGCGACCCGAGACCGCGATCTCGATCTCGTCGATCGGCCGCCACCACGCGCCGACCTGCGCGGTGAAGGCAAACGGATCGCTGATGTTGAGCGTGGCCACGGTATCGGTGGCGCTGGCATAGGGGTTCAGGCTGCCGCCCGGCTGCCCGTCGACGACCAGGCTGTACCGCATGCGGGGCAGCCACGCCCATTGCAGGGTCGTGCCGACGCCGAAGTTCTCTTTGCCCCAGGCCACCGAGAGGCCATTGAACAGGACCAGCGTGTCCAGCTCGGTCAGCATGTACCGCTGGCCGCCGGTCTCGGGGTACTTCACGTGGCCCGTATAATTCGGGCCGTAGACCGAGAACGCAAACGTCCAGTCCTCAAGCCCGAAGTCATGGCTGGCCGCAAACAGCGCGCCCAGGCCAAAAAACGGGCTCTCGTTCTCCACCTTGGCCAGCGGATCCTGCCCCTCATACGAAGTGCCCGCCGGAATCTGGCTCTCGGCGCGGGTGAACGAGGCGTTGTGCCACAACAGATTGTGGCTGTAGATCAACTGCGGCCCGCGCAGCTTCGACAGCGCGCCCGGGTTGTGAAGCGCCGCGGTGGGGTCATTTGCCTTGGCGCTGAACGCGCCGCCCCGCGAGACCGAGCGCACGCCCTGTTCGGGGATTTCGAGACCGGCGGCCCAGACCGGGCCGGTGGTCGTCAGCAGCACCAGAACGGTCAGGGCGTCACGGATGCGCATGGTCTCCTCGTCGCGCTTGCGCGGTGGCCATTGGTCGGGCCAATGTAGCCCGACACGCTGCGGCGAGGGAGAAGAAAGATGACGCGCGCGGCTCTGGGGAACTTGTCAGCAGGGGTCGGCGCCGTCGTCGCGCTGCTGATCACGATCGGATGTGCCTTCGATATCGACGAGACGGCCAATGTGCTGCCCGAGGCAAGCGCACCGGATGTCGCTGCCGTCGACGCCGCGCCTGATCTGGGCGATGGGGTCGACATGGGCGACCTCGGCCCGCCTTCGCCCGCCTGCGACGACTGCGTGCAGCCCGGCGACTGGTTCCGCTTCTCACGGCTGGCCGTCACCAAGCTCGCGGGCAGCACCACCGGCATCGTCAACGTGCTCAACCCGCTCTGGGCCGGCGACATCTCGCGCTACGACCTCAACGTGCTGATCGAGGTGGTGCGCGTCGAAGGTCGCCAGCTCGAGCTGCGGGTGGTCAACGCCGCGCGCACCGACACCTGCGGCGGCCAGGGCATCTGCGTGCTGCCCGAGACCGAGGTGACGATGTTGATGGACCGCGCCCACGCCGACAGGTGCCGTATCACCACCGCCGAAGCGTCTTCGATCAACGTCTACGCCGGCAACGAGACCAACCCGAAGAACTGCGCGCCCGCGCTCGACATCCCGCATACGATCCCGGTCCGCCGCGTGCAAATCTCGGCGCGCATGTCGGAAGATTGCAGCCGCATCGGTGACGGCATGGTCATCGAAGCCGCCATCCCATTCGACGAGCTGGGCCGCATCTGCACTTGCAGCAACCCTTCGTGCGCCGAAGACTGCGGCCCGCCCGACGATGCCTTCGTCGGCGCCAGCTGCGACGGGTGCAACGCCAACTTCCGCAATCTGCGCGACCTGATGAACATCTTCGCTGGCGGCGCGCTGTCGGCCGACTGCCCGCTCGACGACGGCTCGCCCGGCGTCTGCCTCGACGCGGTCTTCGACGCCGATCGCCTCCCCGGACCCCCGCCGACCTGCGATTGACCGCGGTCGGCGGCGCCTAAACCTCCCATTTCGAACGTTTTCTGACGTTTCGCCTCGACAATGGCGAGAAACACCACTACCCGTGAAGGCGCGCCCCAGGCAGTCTGAGTGGGTGGAGGGTCACATGACATCGCGGCGCTTGCCGCCCGCAGCTCGCGCGCCGGTTCTGCTGGTCACCGGGTTTGGTCCGTTTCCGCGCGTCGCTGACAACCCATCGGGCCGGGTCGCCATGACCGTCGATGGCACGACGCGCTTCGGCGTGCACTTCGTCGGGCGCGTCGTGCCGGTGCATTGGGCCGACGCCTGGACCCACATCGCTGGCCACATCAATGCCATCAGGCCGGACGGCGTGGTCATGCTCGGCGTCGGCCGCCGCACCCGGGTCGAGATCGAACGCATCGCCCGCAACCGCGCCGGCGGCAGCGTCGACGCCGCCGGCCTCACCAGCTCAAGCCCGCTGATCGACCCCGATGGCCCCGCCGAACTTGAGACCAGGCTGCCCTGGCGCTCGCTGCTCGCCGCCGGGGTGGGGCTCTCGACCGATGCCGGCGATTACCTTTGCAATTATGTCTTCTATCGCGCCATGCGCGCGCTGCGCGACCACACGGCCATCTGCGGCTTCGTGCATCTGCCCCCGCGGCTGACCGGTGCCGAGCAGCGGCTGCTCGATCGCATGGCGCGCTGGCTGCACCGCCAGGGTTCTGCGACACCCATTTGCCTCGATCCCCGAATGGCGCCATCCTAGTCGCGTTTCGACGCGCCGCGCCCCATCGCGCGGTGGGCGACTGTCAGGAGCAGCCATCATGCGCGCCACGCGACCCCTCCGATCTGCGACCCTCTGCGCCCTGCTCGGCGCCGCGCTCGCCATGAGCCAGGGGTGCGACGGATCAAACGGCGACAAAGAGCCGCGCCATGAGCCTGATGACGGCGCGATCGGCCTCGATGGCGACATGACCGATGGTGACGCCGGCGACGCGGACCCCGATGGCATGACCGAGCCCGATGCCGACATGCGCGTCGACCCCCACCCCGAGGCCGGCACCGACGGCCCGCTGCCCGATATGGGCGGCGGCCTCGGCGAGCCCTGCCGCGCCGATGGCACTTGCGACGCCGATCTCGCCTGCCACGAGGACCATTGTGTGCTGCCCGGCGAGCTCGACGCGCCCTGCCGCGACGCTGAGCCGCCCTGCGCGCCCGATCTGGTCTGCGCCGATGACGGCATCTGCCGCCTCGACGCAGCCGAGTGCGACGCGCCGTGCCGGTACGGCGAGTCGACCTGCGAGACGGAGGACCGCTACCACGTCTGCGGCGGCCGCCTCGCCGATGGCTGCCCCGAGTGGGGCCTGACCGTGCGCTGCGAATCCGGGCGCCGCTGTGCGCCGTCGCCGGGCATCTTCGGCTGCGCCGCCGACGTCGCCGATCCGGTCGGCACGCGGCCCAAGGTGATGCTGCTCGTCGACAAGGCGGGGCTGGGCGGCGTGGCCTGGCCCGCCTGGCGCGAGGCGCTCTTGACGTGGCGTGACGCCGTCGAACCCACGGTCTCGGTCGGCTTCGGCCTGCTCTCGGCCGATGTCTGCGAGGCGGGCCCCCATACCTTGGTGCCGGCCGACCGCGCCACGGCCGTCGCCGCGCTCGACGCGCCGCTCGAAGCCGCCATCGAGCGTCCGTTGGCGGCCCATCTGCACCCCGACGTCATCACCGCCGACCTGGGCGAGCCGGTCGAGTCGATGGCCGTTGTCGTGCTCACCACCGGCGACGACACCTGTGCCCCGTCGAGCGATGCGGTGCGCCATGTGCGCGCGCTGCTCGGCCGCGCCATCCGCACCCGCATCCTGCGCGTGGCGGCCGCCGGCGCGCCGCCCGACGTCACGCTCGATCGGCTCTCGGCGATCGGCGGACTTCCCGGCCGCGAGCCCGACCGCGCGCCCACCGTCGGCTCGCCGGCCGACCTCGACGCCGCGCTGATGCGCCTGCTCGGCGACCTCGACGTGCGCTGCCTCGACGCCGACGGCGACGGCCGCGGCCCGATCTGCGCCGCCGGCCCCGATTGCGCGCCCCACGACGCGCTGGCCTGGACCAACGCTCGCGAGGATTGCGACGACCACGACAACGACTGCGATGGCCTGATCGACGAGGGCGCCGGCACCGACGGCCCCGTCGACGAGCGCCCCGACGCCGACGCCATCGCCGGCGTGTGCCTCGGCGCCCGCAAGATCTGCGCGGCCGGCCGTTGGGTCGAGCCCAACTACGCCGAGCTCGAAGGCTATGAAGATCGCCGCGAGTGGTCCTGCGACGGCCTCGACAACGACTGCGACGGCCATGTGGACGAAGACCTGGGCCTTGGCCCCTGCTGGGATGGCCAGGGCGCATGCCGTCGCGAGGGCATCCAGCTCTGCGAGGGGCCCGACCGCATGGTCTGCACCGCGGTCGCCGGCCAGCCTTCACCCGAGGTCTGCAACGGCATCGACGACGACTGCGACGGCGTGGTCGACAACGGCGCCGAAGGCATGGGCGTCGAGCTGTGCAACGGCCGCGACGACGACTGCGACGGCCGCGTCGACGAGGATCCCGACCTGGCGCGTTGCCCCGGCGTCGACGGCGGCGAGACCGCCCTGGCCTGCATCGGCGGCGGCTGCCTCGTTGCCTGCAACCGCGATCGCCGCGACGCCGACGGCCAGCCGGGCAATGGCTGCGAGGCGCCGGCCTACGAGGCGCTGGGCCTGGGCGACCGCTTCACCTGCATCTTGCAGCCCGACAGCGGCCAGCCGGAGTGCTACGGCGTCGCCACCGCGCCCGCCCCGCCCGGCGGCGACGTGCGCGCCATCGAAGCCGGCGGCGCCCACGCCTGCGTGCTGCTCACCGAAGGCGCGGTCTCATGCGACGGGCCCATGGCCGACATTCGCGCGGGCGGTCGCGGCACGTATCAGGCGATCAGCGTCGGCAACCGGCTGGCTTGCGGGCTCAGCCAGGTGGGTCAGATCGAGTGCTGGGGCCCCGACGCCGGCGCGGCTTTCGGGCGCGAAATCCAACAGATGAGCGCTGGCGGCCGCCACGTCTGCGGTGTGCGCAACAACGGCGAGCTGGTCTGCGGCGGCCTCTGCGGCGGCGGTCAGGCCTGTCGTGGCCAGGGCGTCGTGCCGCCCGAACCCGGCGGCTTCGTGCAGGTGGCCGCCGGCCTGTCCCACACCTGCGCCGTGCGCGCCGTCGATCGCTCGGTCGTCTGCTTTGGCGCCGGCCTCGCCGCCTGCGAGGGCGTGCAATGCCAGGGCGAAGACTGGGGCCAGTCGGCGCCGCCGCCCGGCGCCTTCCGCCAGCTCGCCGCTGGCGACTTCTTCACCTGTGGCATCACCGCCGACTACCTGCTGCGGTGCTGGGGCAAGATGGAGGGCTGGATGCGTCCGCCGATGCAGACGCACTTCACCGAAGTCTGGGCCGGCAGCGCCCACCTCTGCGCCCGCCGCGTGGACGGCCATATCCGCTGCTTCGGCACCGGCGTCGATGGCGAGCTCAGCCCGCTCGATTGACCCCCGCTCACAGCGGTGCGCGGCGCCGTTGATTCCGTCGCGCTTGTCCGCGATGCCCCTGGCGGCGTTCGATATGCTCGACGATGCCACGGCATTGCCTCCGCTCTCGGCCTTGCCAGCGACGCCGCGTCCGGCGCGCTTGGGGAATCAACGGACTTGCGCACCGCTGTCAGTCGGGCAGCGTCCAGTCGATCGGCGCCTCGCCCCGTTCGGTCAGGTGCTGATTGATCCGCGCAAAATGCCCGCAGCCGAAGAAGCCGCGGTGCGCCGACAATGGTGACGGGTGCGGCGAGGTCAGGATGAGGTGCTTGCGCCGGTCGATCATGCGCGCCTTCTGCCCCGCCCATGAGCCCCAAAGCACAAAAACCAGCCCCTCGCGCTGCTCGGCGAGCACCGAGATCACCCGATCGGTGAAACGCTCCCAGCCCTGACCCCGATGGGAACCCGCTGCCCCGGCGCGCACGCTGAGCACCGCGTTGAGCAGCAGCACGCCCTGCTGGGCCCACGCGCTCAGATCGCCATGCTGTGGGCGCGGCAGGCCCAGCTCCTGGTGCAGCTCAAGAAAGATGTTCTCCAGCGAAGGCGGCGGCCGCACCCCGCGGCGCACCGAGAAGCACAACCCATGGGCCTGACCCGACCCGTGATAGGGATCCTGCCCGAGAATGACCACTCGCACTTGATCAAATGGCGTCAACCAGAAAGCGTTGAACGTATCGCGAAATGGCGGGTACAGCCGGTACCGCTTGCGCTCTTCGACCAGGAACGCGCGCAGCGACTGCATATAGCCCTCGCGAAACTCGCTCTCCAACACCTTGAGCCAGGCGTCGGGCAACTGCGGTCGGTTGGCAGGAGCGGCGGTCTCCATCCGACCGATCTATCCGATTCCGGGCCCCGCGTCACCCCCTGATCTGTCAGCAGGTCGATCGGCGCGCCCCAGGTCGCGGCCCCACAACGGTGCCATCCGGCAGCAAGCTTGACCTGAACGGCGCTGGCATCGTGTGATGTCAGCATGCGCGCTTCCATTTTGCTGATGATTGCCGCCAGCCTGTTCGCGGGCTGCACCCAGGATGCCGACGACGGCGACAACCGCGAGACCCCGCCCCTCGTGCGCGACGCTCGGATGCTGCCCGACGCCCGGCCCGACATGGCCGTACGCGACGAGCCCGACATGCCCGAAGACGCGCCCGACGCGGTGGTGGACGCCATGCACCTCACCGTCGACGCCGGCCCACCGGCCGCCTGCGCCGACGGCGAAGACAACGACGACGACGGGCTCATCGACGACAGCGATCCCGGCTGCGAAGGGCCCGACGATGACGACGAGGTTGATCCCATCCTGCGCCCGCAATGCGATGACGGACGCGACAACGACGGCGACGGGCTGGTCGACGCGGAAGACCCCGATTGTCTGAGCGGCAGCGATCCGACCGAGCGCGGTGACAACCCCGCCACGGCCTGCAACAACCACGTCGACGACGACGAAGATGGCTTCACCGACTTCCCGGGCGACCCGGGCTGCGCGGCCGCTGGCGACGACGACGAGACCGATCCCAACCCGCTGCCCGCCTGCGCCAACCGCGTCGACGACGACGGCGACGGCTTCATCGACTTCCCCAACGACCCCGATTGCACCGGACGCGGCGACGCCGACGAAGAGGGCCCCGACGCGCGCCCCGCCTGCGGCAACGGCCTCGACGATGACAATAACGGCTTCACCGACTACCCCGCCGACCCGGGCTGCACTTCGGCCGCCGACCGCGACGAGAGCAACCCCTGCGGCGCCGAGGTCGAGCTGGTCGACCTGACGGCCCATCTCGCCGCCAACGAAGCCTACGACGGCACCCTCGCCGACCGCGGCGCCGGCCATCTGGGCGCGACCTGCGGTGGCCGCGCTGGCGGCGAGGTCGCCTTCACGTGGCGCATCGACCGTCTGGTCGAGTCGGTCACGTTCAATACCCGCCACCCCGAGACGGAAGCGCCGGTGGTGATGTACGTGCGGCGCGCCTGCGACGCCGTTGGCGAGCTGGCCTGCGACCGCGGCAACGCGATGACGCCGGGCACCGCGCTCACCCTGATGCGCCCCGAGCCGGGCGTCTACTTCGTGGTCGTCGACACCGGCAGCCGCGACACGCAGGGCGCGTTCCGGCTCACGGTCGACACGGTATACCCGCCGCAATGCCGTGACGGCATCGACAACGACGCCGACGGCCTGCTCGACCGCGATGATCCGGGCTGCGCCGAGTTCGACGACGACGACGAGGTCGACCCCGAGCTGCCGCCGGTTTGCAGCAATGGCCTCGACGATGACGGCGACGGCCTGGTCGACTACCCGGCCGACGAAGAATGTCTGACCGCGGGCTACGACCGCGAGCAGCCGCTCTGCGACCTGCCCATCCCCTGGGTCGCCGTCGGTCAGGCCGGCGGGCGCTTCGATCTGCACCCCGAGCCGGCCGCCGCCAGCGAGGCCCAGGGCACCTGCGCGCCCGGCAACACCTCGGAGGCGGTGCTGGTCATCACCCTCGACGACCCGTCCGACGTGGCGATCCAGACCTATCTGGGCCAGCAGCAAGTGCGCACCGCGGTCTTCGCCCGCACCGATTGCGTCAACGCCGGCACCGAGATCGGCTGCCGCAACGGCGCCACCGACGGCGCGCTCTTGCTGCCCGGCCTCGACCGCGGCACGTACTTCGTGCTCGTCGAGCAGACCCAGGCCGGCGCCGACCAGGTCATCACCGCCGAGGTGGTCATCACCAGCAACATCCGGCAGTGCAATGACCTGGTCGACAATGATGGCGACGGCCGCGTCGACCTGGCGGACCCCGGCTGCGAAGAGGGCCTCGACGACTCCGAAGCCGACCCGCCCGAAGTGCCCGCCTGCGCCGACGGCGTCGACAACGATGGCGACGGCGACATCGACTGGCCCGATGACGCCGACTGCCGCGGCGCTGGCGGCGTGCGCGAGGCGCCGGCCTGCAACTTCAACCCCGATGTCATCGTGGCGCCCGAAGCCGGCGGCAACATCCAGTACGATACGCGCGGCCAGCCCAGCGTCGGCCGCGCGACCTGCGGCGGCGGTGGCCCGCAGGCGGTGGTCTCGCTGACGTTGCGCAACGCCGCGTCGGTGACGTTCACGATCGGCGGCACCAGCTACGACCCGCTCATCCACCTGCGGTCGGTCTGCGACGACGCCAACTCCGAGATCGCCTGCAATGACGACTCCAATGGCCTCGACTCGCAGATCAGCGTCGCCCGGCTCGAAGCGGGCACGTACTTCCTGTTCCTCGACGGTTTTGCCGGCGGCTCGGGCACCGGCACGCTGACCATCGCCGTCCGCCCGCTCTGACTTCCGCCGTTATGAATCGGCGCGCTCGCGAGTATGCTCCGGGGAGCACACGCCTCGGAGGTCACCATGCGCAAGATTCAAGTCGAGGTCGCGGTCATCGGCGCGGGCACCGCCGGGCTGGGCGCGCGCCGCACCGCTGAGAAGAACGGCGCCACCACGGTCCTGATCGAAGACGGCCCCTACGGCACGACCTGCGCGCGCGTCGGCTGCATGCCATCGAAGCTGCTCATCGCCGCCGCCGATGCCGCCCACGAGGCGCGCCATGCCGACCGCTTCGGGGTGCACGCCGGACCGCTTCGGATCGACGGCCCGGCGGTGCTCGACCGCGTGCGCCGCGAGCGCGACCGCTTCGCCGGCTTTGTGGTCGACGCCACCGAACGCATCCCCGAAGACATGCGCGTCCGTGGCCGCGCCCGCTTCGTCGGGCCCAGCACGCTTCAAGTCGACGATCACACCCGCGTTGAAGCCGGCGCGGTCATCGTCGCCACCGGATCAGCCCCCTGGCTGCCCCCGCCGTTGCGCCCCGTCGCCGAGCACTTGCTGACCAACGAGCAGGTCTTCGAGCTGCCCGACCTGCCCCGTTCCCTCGGCGTGGTCGGCCTCGGCGTCATCGGCCTCGAGCTCGGCCAGGCGTTCCACCGGCTGGGCGTGCCCGTGCAGCTCTTCAGCGTCGATCAGCGCATCGGGCCCGCGACCGACCCGGCCATCCTCGCCTCGATGCGCGAAGTGCTCGGCGCCGAGCTGGCGCTGCACCTCGACACGCCCATCGAGTCCGCCGAGAAGGTCGATGGCGGCATCCGGCTGCGTTGGAAGGACGCTGCCGGCAAGCCGGTCGAACAGGTCTTCGAAAAAGTCCTCGCCGCGACCGGCCGCCGCCCCGCGGTCACCGGCCTCGACCTCGCCGCCGCCGGCCTCTCACTCGGGCGCGACGGGCTGCCGCGCTTCGACCCCCGCACGATGCAGGTTGAAGGCAGCCGCATCTTCCTCGCCGGCGACGCGGCCAACGATCGCCCGCTGCTGCACGAGGCCGCCGATGAGGGCAAGATCGCCGGCGCCAACGCCGCTCGCGTGGCGCGCTTCGGCCCCGACGCCGCCCGCGCCCACGAGCGCCGCACGCCGCTGGCCATCGTCTTCTCCGACCCGCAGGTCGCGCTCGTCGGCAAGTCGTTCGCCGAGCTCGACCCGGACGCCACCGGCATCGGTCAGGCCAATTACGGCGATCAGGGCCGGGCGCGCGTCATGGGCCGCAACGCTGGCCTCGTGCGGATCTATGGCCGCCAGCGCGATGGCCTGATCGTTGGCGCCGAGATGTTCGGCCCGGCCGTCGAGCACACCGCGCACCTGCTCGCCTGGGCGGTGCAGGCCCGCCTGACGGTCACCCGCGCGCTTGAGATGCCGTTCTATCACCCGGTGGTTGAAGAGGGCATCCGCACCGCGCTGCGCGACCTGGCGGCGCGCCTGAAGATGGCGGATCCAATGGAGATTCGTTGCATCGACTGCGGGCCGGGCGCCTGAGCGCCCGGCGCCCGCGCACGGCGATCAGCGCACCTGGGCGGTGGTGTCCGACGCGCGACGCGCCGCGCCCTCGCGCAGCTGCGTCGTGAACCACTGCACGCCGATGATGCAGACGGCGATGAAGCTCGCCACGATGGTCACGCGCATCGCGACCGGCCCGATCAACGCCGAGACCATCAGCAGCAGCGCGTAGCCCTCGCGACGGGCGATGAACTCAAAGCGCGCGCAGAACCGCTGGAACCAGCTCGTATTGCTCGCGTCCATGTAGCTCCACTCGAACGACATGTGGTTGCCGCGGGCCGTCGTCAGAAGGTAGCGATACAGCGAGCCGCAGATCACCCAGCCGAGCACAAACGACGCCAGGCCGATCTGGAACCACACCGCTTCGCCGCTCAGGCGATACAGCGCGTATCCGACCGCCAGCTGATAGCTGAGGTTGATGACGTCATCCGAAATGCTGTCGAACCACTCACCGCGGTCGCTGTGCTTGAACTTGAGGCGGGCGATCTCGCCGTCGCAACCGTCGAGCATCGACGAAAGCTGGAAGAGCACGCCGCCGAGCGGCAGCAGCCAGAGCGCCGCCGGGGAGGCAAACGCGGTGACGACCGCCGCCGCCAGGCCAACCAGCAGCCCGATGGCGGTCACATGATTCGGCACCAGGTTGGTGTTCATCAGCAACCGGGTCACGGTCTTGCTGAAGCGGCGGTTGATATGCCGACTCACCGGCCCGTCAGTCGGCTTGGTCAGCGACGCAAACAGCAGCTTCTCCGCGTGCTTGCGCGTCTCGGGCGTGTCCACGTCCTGCCACCACGCGGCGCCGATATCGGCCACGCGGGCCAGGCCATCGCGGGCCAGCGCCTGCACGCCATCGCTCAACGAGGTGTCGCCGCGCTCGGCATGGACCCGCGCCAGCGCATCGAAGAGCGCCGGATCGCAGCGGAAGATGCCCGTATCGATCGCATCGTACTCGGGCAGCGTCTTGCCGATCGCCACGATGCGCTCGGCCGTGCCGGTGCGCACCTTGGTGGCGTCATCCATGTCGAAGATCGAGTCGAGCTTGCGATCGACGGCCAGCACCAGCCCGCCGCGGGCCGGCTCTTCCTGCAGTCGCCGGTAGATCGCCGGGTCGACCACATGATCGGCCATCATGAGGAAGAACTCGCCGCGCACATGCGGGCGCGCCTTGAGCACGCTGACCCCGTTCGACAGTCGATAATCGGGGTTCTCGACAAACGTCAGCGTCAGGCCGGCCAAGTCGGGATCGCCGTCGATCGCCGCGCGGACGCGCTTGCTGTCGAAGCCGAGCACGACGACAAAGCGGGTGATGCCGGCCTTGCGGGCAGTGAGGAGCGTGCGCTTGAGGAGGGTGAGCCCACCGACCGAAACCAGCGGTTTCGGCAGGGGCTGCGACTCGCCGCGAATCCGGGTGCCCATTCCGGCGGCGAGGATGACAGCCTGATCGATTCCCGCGTTCATCTCAGGTCCTTTCTGCGGCGCGTGGCGCTCGGGATTGGAGCATCGTTGCTCCACCGCGGCGGCTGTTCGGAGTGGTCTTCATCCACTCTGGCCGCCATCGGCCTCCCCAGGCCTCGTCGCGCCCAGGAATCCGCAATTCGGCGCCGAATCAAGCAATAACCGCGCCGAACCTGAGAGCGGCATCAAGACGCGGCGCGGCGCCGATATACGGAGTTGCGGCGGTGTGCGCAAGGCCGGCGATTGTTATCCTGGCGTCTGCTTGACCTGAGGATCGAAGGTGGACGCAGCCGAGCTCAATCGCATCGTGGGTGAGAACATTCGCAAGGCGCGGGTCGCCGCCGGGTTCTCGCAGGCTGATCTGGCGCGGCGCATCGGGTGCCGCCAGCCGATGGTGAGCCGCATCGAGAACGGTACCGTCGCTTGCACCCTGGAGGTTCTGGTCGGCGCGGCCGCGGCCACGGGGCTCTCGCCGGCCCTGCTGCTGCCCTCGGTGGTCGGCTGGCCCTCCGACGTCGTCGCCGCCACCGCGCAGGACTCGCCCGAAAACGCCCGCGCGCTGTTGCGTGCCGGCCTGGAGATGCTTGAGCGCCTCGAGCCGCGGTCGTAGTCGGCCTGGCCGCGATCAGCGCAGCGCGTCGGCGACCGCCCGGAAAAGCTCGATGTTGAAGGCGTCCTGCACGGCGATCCAATGCACGCCCAGCAGCGCCACCGGCGTGACGCCGTCCATCTCGACCGGCCGCAGCTGGTCGACCCCCCGAGCCGCCTGGAGCTTGCCGTCGATCAGCTGCAACGTGCCGCAGGCGTCCGGCGCCAGATAGCGTCCATCGGGCCGCGGCGTGAAAGCGCGCAGGCTCGGCGGCGGCTCAAGCGGCACGTCGACCGTCAGGGGCGTGCCTCCCCAGCCCATGATCGTCACCAGCCGCGGCCCGCGATGCGTCACCACCAGCGCCGAGTTGCGCGGATCATGTTCGGCCTCTTCGGGCAACGCTGCCGTGGGATGCAGGGCCGCGGCGCGCGCGGAGAAGCGCATCGGCAGATCGGCGCCGAACAGGCGCACCGGATCGGCGGCCTCACCGGGCGCGCGCAGCATGCGATATCGGGCAGATGGGGCGCCGTGGCCGCGCGTTCGCACCGAGACGAACGGCCCGAAGACGCCTTCGATGATCAGCTCGCCCGCGCCCTCATTGAGCCAGGTGACCGACGCTCCGCCTTTGAGCGACCGGCCCGTCAACGCGATCGTACGGCCCGAGCTGGCCGCCAACGCGATATCGGTCTTGCCGTCGCGCACCAGGATGCCATCGGCCACGCGACCTTCGATCTGACGCCCGAAGACCACATCGACGACGCGGTATCCGGGCGTAGGGCCGCCCACGCGCAAATTGACCAGGGCCCGGCAGCTGGTGTCGGGC
>JAGQJJ010000287.1 GCA_020430675.1 Myxococcales bacterium | reverse complement strand
CGCTAGTGGGGCGGCCCCGCTGCCTCCCAGGCTCACACTCGTCCTGTGCGCCTGTATGCCTGTAAAGGCGCCGATCTTCTCCAGCGACGACAGCGGCGGTGGCGGCGGTGGAGGCGGCGGCGCAGCCAATGGCAGCGGCGGTGGTGGTGGAAGCGGCGGTTGCCCTGGGGCCGGCGGCGCCGGCGCCGGTGGCGGATATGGTTCGTTTGCTCTCACCGTTCAGGACGGGCAGGTCACCCTGATCGAAGCGCGTCTCGCCGCGGGCGTTGGGGGTCCGGGCGGCAACGGTATCAGCGGGGGCCGCGGCGGCACCGGTGGCACTGGTGGCAACGGAGCGGGCAATGGCCTCCGCGGAGGACGCGGTGGCGACGGCGGTTGTGGCGGAAGCTCGGGCGGCGGCGCGGGCGGACCGAGCATCGCGGTCTTGCGCATCTCGTCGAGCTCTGCGCCGGCTGATATCAACGACTCAAGTGTCCTGTTCGCCAATCGGGTTGGCCAGCCCTTGGCCGATCAGGCCGCCGCGGCGGCATCGGCTCTGAGCATCACGTCCGCCGGGGTGGGCGGCGCTGGTGGGCAGACGCCTGAGGAACAAGTCTGCGGCGACTCCGCCCTGGGCGGGCCGGATGGCTTCGCCGAGGCGATCGGCTGCTGCCTCCGCGGGCCGCCGGCGACGGAATGTGGTCTGGACGGCGTGCGTACGCTGGAATGCCCGAACTGAGCGCGAGGAGGATGGCGATGGGTCGTTGGACCACGTTCTGGCTCTGGGCTGCGCTGCTCGGCGCGCCGTGCGTCGCCTTCGCCCAGGACGACGATGACGATGGGCCGGCGCACATCGAAGAGGTCGGCGAGCTCGACCAGCAGACGCTCGATCAGGCCGAGACGCTGTTCTTCCAGGCGCTGGCCAGCTATCGGAAGGGCGCCTTCGAGCAGGCTGCGGTCGATTTTCAGAAGGCCTTCGTGCTTACCGGGCACCGCGACCTGCTCTATAACATCGCGCGCAGCCGCGAGCGGCTGGGCGACAAGAAGGGCGCCATCGAGTGGTATCGGGCATACTTGGCGACGAAACCTTCCGACGAGACGGCGGTGATTCATCGCATCAAGCAGCTCGGTGGCGAGCCGACGCCCGAGGCGGCGAATCGGCCCGCGCTGCGCGAAAAGCTCGACATGGAGCCACCTCCAGCGGCCGGTGGGCCGATCGACCCGTGGCCGTGGGTGGCGTTGGGCGTGGGCGTGGCGGCTGCCGGGGCGGGTGCCTACTTCGGATTGGCCGCGCTGGACGAGGCCGCCGATGCGCGCGCGGCCGAGACGCGCGATGAAGCTTCGCCGCTGCGCAGCGACGCCGAGAGTGACGCGCTGTTTGCCGACATCGCTTTTGCCACCAGCGCGGTGGCCGTGGGCGCGGCGGTCTATCTTTTCCTTCGGTCGGACAACACGCCGTCAACTGATGGCCAGGTGCAGGTCGGGGCCGGGCCTGACGGCATTCGAGTGGGCCTCAGCGGCGGCTTTTGACCGCCAACCTCCGGCCCGAATGCGCCATCGGGCGACCCTTCAACCATCCGCAATGTGGTCAGTCAGCGTCGTCCGGGCACTCGTCGATCCGGGGCGTCGTCGAGGCTGCCCAAAGCGACTCGATCGGCGCACCGGCTTCGAGCGCTTGCAACGCGGGCCAGATATTGCGGGCCGCGTCGCGCTCGGCGAGCTTCTTCGACCGCCCCGAACCGGTCGTCACGGCGCGGTCATGAATGCAGAGCTCGACCTCGAACTGCTTGTCGTGATCGGGCCCTGACTCCAAGCGGACCACATAGGTGGGCGGCACCTGGAAGTGGCGCTGTACGATCTCCTGCACCTGCGTCTTGAAGTCCCGGTGCGCGAGCCGTGTTTCGGGCGCGGCAAGCCGCGTCGCAAAATGCCGCCGCACCATCGCGCGCGCCGCGTCGAGGCCCAGGTCGAGGAAGATGGCGCCGATGGTGGCCTCGTAGGCGTCGGCCAGCAACGACTCCTTGCGCCGTCCGCCTGAGCGCTGCTCGCCTCGGCCCAGACGAAGCGCCGCGCCCAGATCGAGGCCCTCAGCGATCTCGGCGAGGCTGCGCGAGTTCACCAGGCTGGCGCGCAGACGACTCAAGTCACCTTCAGGCGCGTTCGGGTGGTGGTTCATCAACGCTTCGGCGATCAACATGCCCAGCACGGCGTCACCGAGGAACTCCAGGCGCTCGTTGTAAGGCACCTCGCCGGCAGCCTCGTTGGCGTACGACTTGTGCGTCACCGCCTCGACGAGATGACCGAGATCATCGGGCGCGTAGCCGACTTCGGCGGCGAACCGCGCGAGGCGGGCTTGATCGCCCCACCGTGCGCGGCCGTCATCCGCCATGGCGCGCCGCCCTCGCCTCGTCGAGCACGACCGGACCGACGCGCTCGATCCACCCGCCGCCGAGCACCTGGTCGCCCGCATAGACGACGGCCGCCTGGCCGGGCGCGATGGCGCTCTGAGGTTCGGTGAAGCGGATCAGCGCCCGGTCACCGTCGGCGAAGATCTCGGCGTCGGCGCCGGTGTGGCGATAGCGGATCTGCACCCGCACGCGCTGGCCCGGCGCGGGCGGCGCATCGATCCAATGGCAGCCCGTCGCGCGCAAGGCGTGGGCCAGCAGCGCATCGCGGGGGCCGACCCGGACCACGTTCTCCGCCGCGTCGACGTTCACCACGTACAACCGCTCGCCGCCGGCGACGCCCAGGCCCTTGCGTTGTCCAACGGTGAAGTGATGGACGCCGTGGTGCTCGCCGAGCGTGCGCCCGTCGAGGTGGCGAATCTCGCCCGCGGCGGGCAGTCGGCCCGGGCCGGCGATGCGCTCGACGACGCGCGTATAGTCGCCGCCGGGCACGAAGCAGATGTCTTCGCTGTCGGCTTTGTCCCACGTGGGCAGGCCCATGCGCTGCGCCCGCGCCCGCACTTCGTCCTTGCTCAGCGTCCCGAGTGGGAACCGGAGACGGTCGATCGCCTCGCGGCGCAGGCCGAACAAGAAGTAGGACTGGTCCTTGCGCGCGTCGACGCCCCGACAGAGCATGCCGCGCCCGTCGGGGCCAGGCCGGATCTGCGCGTAATGGCCCGTCACCAGATAATCGGCCCCCAGCGCCTCGGCGCGGTCGAGCAGCGGCGCGAACTTGACGTGATCATTGCAGCGCACGCACGGATTCGGTGTCTCGCCGCGCAGATAGCTCTCGGCGAAGGGCTCGATGACCGTCTGGCGGAAGACGTCCCGGTAGTCGACCACATAATGCGCGATGCCCAGGGTGTCGCAGACCTGGCGGGCGTCGAGCAGGTCATCGGGCGAGCAGCACGATGCGCTGCGGCCCGCGCGCTCCTCGGCGGATGTCTCGCGCAGCTTCATCGTCACGCCGAGCACCTCGTGGCCGGCGTCAACCATCATCGCCGCGGCCACCGAGGAGTCGACGCCGCCGCTCATCGCCACCATCACGCGCATGGCCGCACCTCTGCGTGGGTCTTGGTCCGCGCCCGCGCCACGAGGCGCGGCAACAACTCGGCGAGCGCGTCGACCTCGGCGTCGGTCGTCTCGGGTCCGAGCGAAACGCGCAGCCCGGCGCGGGCGGTCTCTGCGTCGAGGCCGAGGGCTTGCAGCACTGGCGAGGGCTCGAGCGCGCCTGCCGAGCAGGCCGATCCGCTCGAGACGCAGATGCCCTCCAGATCGAGCGCGGCGAGCAGCAGGTCGCCGGCCACGCCATCAATGCGAAACGACAGCGTATTGGGCAGCCGGGCGCTCGGATCACCGTGCTCGATGAAGCCCGGCACATCGGCGCGCAGGGCCGCCGCCAGGCGATCGCGCCGCCGCTCGACGTCGGTCATCGCGGCGAGTCGGGCGGGGACCGCTTCGGCGGCGGCCCCGAAGCCGAGGATGCCCGCGACGTTCTCGGTCCCGGCCCGCCGGCCGCGCTCCTGGGGGCCTCCCGCCACGGTTGACCCCAGCGCCCGACCGCGCGCCACTACGAGCGCGCCGACGCCAGCGGGCCCGCCGATCTTGTGCGCCGACAGCACCACCGCCGCGCAACCAGAGGTCGAGAAGTCGAGCGGGCGCTTGCCAAACCACTGGGCGGCGTCGCAGAGCACCGGTACCGGCGCCACCGCGGCGGCGATGGCCGACACCGGGTACTCGTTGCCCAGTTCGTTCTGCGCGGCCATCACCGCGACGAGCGCCGTATCGGGCAGGCGAGCGGCGGCGAAGGCGTCGGGGTCGAGGCGCCCGCGCGCGTCGGTTGGCACTTGCGTGACCCGCGCGCCGGCCACCTCGGCCGCACCATACAGCGCCGGATGCTCGACCGAGCTGGTGACGACGTGACTCCCGCGGGGCATGAGTCCGCCGAGGGCCAGGTGCAATGCCTCGGTGGCGCCGCTGGTGAAGATGACCTCGGCCGGCTGCGCGCCTGCGGCGACGGCGACGCGCCGACGGGCCTTCTCGACCAGCGCGCGCGCCCGACGACCCGCTGCATGCGCGCTGCTGGGATTGCCCGCGACGCCGCTGAGCAGCCAATCGGCGGCCGCGCGCGCCGCGGCGGGCAGCGTAGGCGTCGTGGCGTTGTGGTCGAGGTAGATCATGGGGCGCATCGCGCCGCGAGACTAGCGACTGCGCGCGGCCGGATCAACGCCGGGCAACGAAGTGCACGCCGCGAGGGCCGAGCACCGCGCGCTCGTCCGACGGCCGCTCGACGTGGGCCGTTGAGCCGGACCCGGGGTGGGGCTGGCGAGTCGCCGTCAGGTTTCGGGCCGCGTCGGCACGCGCAGCGCCACGCGCGCGCCGCCGCCCGGCGCCTGGGTGATGACCAGCCGACCGCCGTGCAGACTGGCGGTACGCTCAGCGATGGCGAGTCCGAGGCCTGCGCCGCCGTGGGCCCGCGTTTCGCTGCCGTCGATCTGATAGAAGGGCTGCGTCACCTGCTCGCGCTCGGCGGGTGGAATGCCGGGCCCCTGATCGCTGACCGCGAGCTCCAGCAGCCGCCGGTCGCCTTCGCCCTCGACGAGCAACCGGGCCTCGACGCGCACCACACCGCCGGAAGGGCCGAACTTGATGGCGTTGTCGAGCACCTGTCGCAGCGCGTCGAGCAACCGGCCGGGGTCGGCGATGATCGGCTCAAGCGCCGGCGCGGGCTCGACGACGATGTGCACGTCGCGCGCGCTGGCGGTCTCGCGCACGGCGCCCCGCACCTCTTCGAGCAGTCGCATGGGATCAACCACCCGGCGCTCCAGCGCGACCGCGCCGGTGGCAAAGCGGGTGACGTTGAGCAGGTTGTCGATCAACCCCTTGAGCCGACCGAGCGAGTTGCCCATGCGGTCGAGCACCTGTCGCTGCGGTGGGGTGATGGGGCCAAGCTCGCCCTCGGCGAGCATGCGCACGTAGCCGACGAGCGGCGTCATCGGCGTCGACAGCTCGTGGCTGACGTTGCGCAGCACCTCCATCTTGAGGCGGTCGACCTCACGCAGCCGCTGGTTGGCGCCGGTCAGCTCGCGCACCCGCTGTTCGAGGTTGCCGACGACGTCCCGGCTATGGGCCACGAGATGCGCGGCGCGCTCCGACTCGGGGATCGACTCGCGATGACCCGTCAGGAAGCTCTGCACATCGCGCAGAAACCCCGCCATGCGGATGGGCTTGAGGATGAAACCATCAAAACCCAACGCCAGCGCCCGCGAGCGGTCGCCCTCGGCCGTGATGGCCACGATCGGCGTATCGGCCAGGTGGGCGTCGGCGCGCAGCCTTGTGACCACCTCGTAGCCGTTGAGGTGCGGGATGTTGATGTCGACCAGGATGAGGTCGGGCCGCATCGTTCGGGCCAACTCGATGCCTGAGAGGCCATCGGCGGCATCGGTGACGGTGAAGCCGCGCGCTTCGAGCAGCTTGCGCACCAGCAG
>JAGQJJ010000286.1 GCA_020430675.1 Myxococcales bacterium | reverse complement strand
CGGCAATGGCGCGGCCCTGCTGCGCGGCACCGTATTGACGCCCGCCGACGTCTACTGCGACGCCGACGTGCTGCTGAGCGCCACCACCGGCGAGATCCTGTGCGTTGGCGAAGATTGCAGCGCCCACCCCGAAGCGGCCGGCGCGGCGGTCATCTGCGCCGATATCGTGCTGCCGGGGCTGATCGACCCGCACGATCACATGAGCTACAACACCCTGCCGCGCTGGGCCCACGCGCCGCGGCGTTTTGACAATCGGGGCCAGTGGTTCGGGCCCATCGACGACGAGCTTTACACCGCCAACCCCGGCGCCACCAACGCGATCGCCGCGCGCTACAGCGAGCTTCGCCTGCTGCTCGCCGGCACGACCGCGGTGCAGAAGGCGCAGGGCATCGACGGCAGCCTCGACCTGGTGCGCAACCTCGACCGCGACCAGGACGCACACGGCCTGCCCTACGGTGAGGCCGATTTTGTCGAGTGCGTGCTGCCGCTTGGCAACTGCCAGGGCAAACCCGACTACCCGGCGGGTCGTCGGCCGGCGCGGGTTTTTGTCGCGCACGTCGCAGAGGGCCTCGACCTCGACAGCCGCGCCGAGTTCGAGGAGTTCGACACCGCCGGCATGCTCGGCGACCGCACCACCATCATCCATTGCACCGGCTGCAGCGGCCCCGAGTTCAGCCGCATGCGGGCCACCGGCGCGCGCCTGGTCTGGTCGCCGCGCTCGAACATCGACCTCTACGGCCGTACGACCGACATCCCCACCGCGATGGCCATGGGCGTGCCGGTTGCGCTCGGCCCCGACTGGACGCCCTCGGGCAGCCTCAACCAGCTCGGCGAGATGAAGTGCGCGCGCCAGGTCTCGGACGCCGCGTGGTGCGGCCTGCTCGACGACGTGACGCTGGTGCGCATGGTCACCGACCACGCCGCCGAAGCGATGGGCGTCGACGCCTGGATCGGGCGCCTCGAAGCCGGCCACCGCGCCGACGTGCTGGCGCTGCACGGCGACCGGCGCGACCCCTACGCCGCCGTCGTCGCCGCCGAAGCCGCCGATGTGCGCGCGGTGTTCATTCAAGGCCGCCTGCATTACGGCGACCCCGACGTCTTTGCCAACAGCGACCCGGCCATCCACCGCAACGCGCTCTGTGAGGCGGTCACCATCGCCGAGGCCGACAAGGTCATCTGCGTGGCCACCGAAGAGGGCGAAGCCGATTGGGACCGCCCCAACGCCACCTGGCCCGCCTACGGGCTGGCCGACATCGAGGGCTATATTCGTTGGCGGGTCGATGACCGCCTGCCCGGCACGGTGCCCGCGCCGCTGGCCGAGCCGATCTCGAACGTCGACTGTGCGCTGGGCAACGCCCAGGTCTCGGGCCAGCCGCGCGAGGGCGACTTCGACGGCGACGACATGGCCGACGCAATCGACAACTGCCCGGCGATCTTCAACCCCGACCAGGGCGACCTCGACGGCGACGGCCGCGGCGACGCCTGCGACGCTTGCCCGTGGCAGCTCGGCGAACCGCAGCTCTGCGAGGGCCCGACCGCGCTCGATCTGGACGCAGACGGCGTCGACGACGCCGACGACAATTGCCCCGGCAAGGCCAACCCCGACCAGCGCGACGCCGATCGCGACGGCCACGGCGACGCCTGCGACCCGTGCCCCGAGCAGCGCGAGGCGCCCGATCGCGGCTGCCCCGTGGCCATCCCCGACATCAAACGCCTGCACCTGCCGCTCGGCGCGCACGTTGAGGTCGAAGGCGTGGTCACCGGCCGCGCGCTCAACGCCGGGCCGGCCACCGGCAGCGTGTTCATCGAGGCGCTGCCCGAGCGGGGTTTTGCGCCGGCCGATGGCTTCGTCGGGCTCTACGCCTACCTCGGCAACCGCGGCGACAACGTGCGCTCGCCCCCGGTCGGCGAGCGCGTCACCATGGTCGGCCGCGTGCACAGCTTTGGCGGTCAGGCCCAGTTGACCAGCGTCTCATTGGTGGCCACCGGCGAGCCCACCGAGCTGCCGCCGCCCGTCGAGACCAGCATCGCCGAGGTGCTCGCCCGCGCGGTCGCCTTCGAGGGCCAGCGCCTCTGCGTCGGCGACGTGCAGGTCGTCGCCCAGGGCGGCCCCGATGGCGCGACCTATCTCGTCGCCGACCGCGAGGGCAACCGCATGCCGGTCGGCGACTACCTGCAACCCGACGCGCCGGTGCCCTCGGTGCCCGCCCGCGTCGAGCGCCTCTGCGGCGTCTGGCGGCTTTCCTACGACACCTATCGCCTCGACCCGCGCAACGCCGACGACCTGATCGTCGCGCCGCCCGAGGTCGAGGTTCTGCAACCCGAGATGACCTTCGTGCGCGTCGGCGCGCCGGCCGTGCCCCGCGACCTGGACGGCCTGCCGCTGCTGGCCACGCTCGAACGGCCGGCCGACGAGGACCAGCCGCTGGTGGTGACCACCGACAACGAAGCGGTGCTCGCGCCCATCGACGCCTATCAAGTGCCCCGGGCCGAAGCGGCCACCCTCATCACCCTCGACCCGCGCGCGCCCGGTCAGGTCTCGGTCTCGGTCGGCGCGGTCGGCCAACCCGAGCCAATCACCGTGCGCGTCCGGGTGCTCGGCGCCAACGAGCCGCCCACGACGCTGGTCTTCGATCCGCCCGAGATCGAGCTGCGCCGCGGCGCGCAGATCGCCGTGCGCCTCGACGCCGACCTGCCCATGCCGCCCGGCGCCGTCGTGGGCCTCGACGCCGAGCCGGCGGGCATCGTGGCGGTGGCCGAGCAGCTCGTCTTCGCGCCCGAGAGCCGCGACGCCATGCTCTTTGTCGGCGGCGCCGCCGCGGGCGAAGCGCTGGTCACCGCCCGCCTGGGCGGCGCCGTCGCCAACCTGCGCGTGCGCGTGCCGGTCGAGCCGGTCATCAACGAGGTCAACTACGACATGTCGGGCGTCGAAAACCTTGAGTTCATCGAGATTTACAACCCCGGCGCCGCCGCGCTCGACCTGGCCCACGTCGTCGTCGAGCTGATCTCTGACAACGGCAACGTCTACCGTAGCTATGACCTGACCGACCCCGGCGGCCGGTTGCCCGGCTTCGGCTACGCGGTCATCGGCGACCCCGACGTCGCCTCGCTGGTGCCGCCCGACGTGCCCTTCCGCGCCATCGTGCCCACCGCGCGGCACCACGACATTCAGAACGGCGATCCCGACGGCGTGCAGATCCGCTGGTACGGCGAGCCGGTCGACGCGGTGGTCTACGCCCAGGGCGTGATTCCCGGCGTGCTGGCGCGGCCCATCGGCGACGACCCCGACAACGACCTCAACCAGGCCCCCGGCCGGTGCGTCGACGCCGACGGCAACGTGCGTTGGCTGCTCTCGACCATCACGCCCGGCCTGCCCAACGCCTGCGATTGACGTCCTGGCGGCAGGGGGGCGACAATCGCCCCGCATCGCCCGGAGCATCGCCATGGCCCGCTACCCCGCCATCGCCCCGCACGTCGAGACGCTCGCCGGCTCGGTCTACAGCAAGCTGGGCAGCCGTCTGGCCCAGGCCGACCGGCGCCTGTACCCGCTGCACGTGGGCGACACCTGGATGGAGCCCGCCATCGGCTGCCGCATGCAGGACCTCACCGTCGAAGACCACCCGGGCATGCACCGCTACACCTCGGTGCACGGCCTGCCCGCGCTGCTCGACGCGATCATCGCCCGCACCGAAGCGACGCAAGGTCTGGGGGCCGAGCGCGAACAGGTGCTGGTCACCGCGGGCGGCACCGGCGGCCTCTTTGCGCTGCTCGCGGCCTTGCTCGACCCCGGCGACGAGGTGCTCATCACCGCCCCGTTCTGGCCGCTGATCGGCACCGCCACCCACGCCGTGCGCGGCAAGCCGGTGCCGGTGCCGTTCTTCGACGTCGCCCACGACGCCGCCAGCGCCGTCGCCGCGCTGCAGGCGGCCTGCACCGACCGCACCGTCGCCGTCTACTGGAACACCCCGCACAACCCCACCGGGCGCATCATCCCCGGCGACTGGCTCGAAGCCATGGCCGCCTGGGCCCGCAAACGCGACCTGTGGATCCTGGCCGACGAGGTCTACGGCCACTTCGCCTGGGGCGGCGAGCACGTCTACACCCGCCCGATGGCGCCCGAGCGCACCTTCTCGGTGCAGTCGTTCAGCAAGGCCTACGGGCTGACCGGCCTGCGCACCGGCTACCTCGTCGGCCCGGCCCACGCCATCAACGCCACGCGCCGCGTCGCCACCAACAGCGTCTACTGCGCCCCGCACCCCGGCCAGCTCGCCGGCCTCGCCGCCATGGCCGGTCCGGGCGAGGTCTGGGCCGCCGAAGCGGCCAAGGCCTATCGCGAGATCGGAGAGTGGACGGCCGACCGCCTGGGCGTCGCCCGCCCGCAGGGCAGCACCTTCCTGTTCATCGACGTCGCCCATCGACTCGACGACCGCGGCCTGGAAGGCGCGCTCTACGACCTGGCCGACGACGGCGTATTTGTCGCGCCCGGCACCAGCTTCGGCCCGTACCCGACGCATCTGCGCCTCTGCTACACCGCCGCGCCGCCGGCGGTCACCCGCGAAGGCGTCGAGATCTTCGCCCGCTGGCTGGGCCGATGATCAACGCCGCGCGCTTCCACAACGACGGATTCCTGGTGGTGCCCGGCGTGCTCGACGCCGCCCAGATGGCCACGCTGCGCGCCCGCGCCGAGGCCATCGCCCGCGACTTCGACCCCGGCGACGACCAGCCCGTCTTCGACCCGGCCTCGGCCAAACACGCCCAGGACCGCTGGTTCCTCGAATCGGGCGACGAGATCCGCTGCTTCTACGAGTCGGAAGCGCTCGACGAGCAGGGGCGCCGCCGCGTGCCCGCCGAGCAGGCGGTGAACAAGATCGGCCACGCGCTGCACGACCTCGACCAAGACTTCGCCCGCATCTCACGCAGCCCGAAGCTCGCCGCCATCGCCCAGGCGCTTGGCATGCGCGACCCGCGGCTCCTGCAGTCGATGTACATCTTCAAGTCACCGGGCATCGGCGGCGAGGTGCCCTGGCATCAGGACGCCACCTTCCTCTACACCGATCCCATCACGGTGCTCGGCCTGTGGATCGCGCTCGACGACGCCGACCGTCACAACGGCTGCCTGTGGATGGTGCCCGGCGGCCATCGCCAGTCGCTCAAGCAGCGCTTCGTGCGCCACGGCGAAGGCACCCGCTTCATCACCCTCGACGACGCGCCCCTCGACGCCCGCGGCGCCGTGCTCATCGAGGTCGAAGTCGGCACGCTTGTCGCCTTCCCTCGCAAGGCGCCCCATCGCAGCGATCCCAATCGCTCCGACCGGGCGCGCCATGCCTATGCCTTGCATCTCATCGAAGCCGATGCCTTCTACCCCGAAGACAACTGGCTGCGCCGCCGCCCCGAGCGCCCGCTGCGCGGCTTTGCCACCGAAGCCGACTCCGAGGAGACCCAATCATGAGCATCGATCGCGTTGGCATCATCGAAGCCGCGCTCGCCGAGCTGGGCATCAAACCCTGGCGGCAGACCCGCTATGCCAATAACACCGGCACCTGCCTCTGGTGTGATAATGGCAGCCTCACCATGGTGCCCGATGACATTGAGCTGGAGTACTTCTGCCAGGCCACCGGCGCCGAAGAGCTCATCGTGCGCCTCAAGCTGATCGCCGACCCGCGCATCGCCGCGGCGATGGCTGCGCCCAGCGTCGCCGCGCCGGTTGAGGTCACCGACCTCGGCGAAGGCCACCGCGCCCTGCTCGCCGCGGGCGACGCGCTCTACCGCGCCGGCTACAACGAAGCGCTCGAAGAGGCCCGCGAGGTCTTTGTGGTCGCCATCCGCTCGCGCTTCGGCGACCTGCCGCCCACCCTCGAAGAGCGCATCCGCAAAGGCAGCCTTGGCGAAATGAAAGAGTGGGCCGAACGCCTGCGCCACGCCACGCGCCCGGTGCAGG
>JAGQJJ010000285.1 GCA_020430675.1 Myxococcales bacterium | reverse complement strand
TCGTCGGGGTGCTGGTCGCGGTGGGCGCCGTGGCCTGGCTACGGGTCTTTGCGCCGAGCATTCAGGTCGCCTATGAGTCCGCTTCGGGCTCGGGCTGGGACGACGCGCGGGGCGAGTTGAACACCACGTTTCGCAAGGCGATTTCGTCCGAGGTGGCCTTCGATGAAGCCACGGTCGACCTGGTGGCGCGCTGCGTCTCGGATCGGGCGATCACCTTCCTCAATGGCACCGATTGCCGCTACCACTTCAACGAGGCGCTGACCTCGATGGATGACCACCTCAAGTCGCAGGAGGCATGCCTCGACAAGGTGGGCTACGTGAAGAAGGAAGAGGAGTTCACCCTCGCCTGCTTCAAAGAGAAGCTGCCCGATGACTGGAAGGTGCTGCGCGGCGTGCTGGCCAAGGCCATCGCCGGCGAGCTGGACCTGGAAGGCACCACCGAAGCGCAGCGCAAGCAGATCGCTGGCTGCATGGCTGGCAAGACCGTCGAGGTGCTCCAGCCCTCGAAGTGCCGGCCGATCAACCGCGAGGCCGTCGACGCCTCGGGCGTGTTCAACTCGCTCGATACCTGCCTCGAAGACGCCGAGTTGAAGCAGAAGTGGGAGGGCGAGGTGCAGACCTGCATGCTGCCGCTGATGCAGGAGGCGCTGAAGGCGGCGGGCATCGACCCCGACAACCCGACCGCCGATGCGCCGGCTGACGACGCGCCGGCGCCCGATGCGCCGGCCGATGACGCGCCCGAGCCGCCCGTCGATCCCGAGTAGTCACCCTCGAAGGAAACGCTGCGCCAGCAGGCCGGCCACGATCAGGCCGAGGCCGATGAACGTCGCCGGGTGGATCGGCTCGCCCACGATGTTGGCGATGAAAAACAGCGACAGGAAGGGCGAGAGAAACGCCAGGCTGGTCACCCGCGCGGTGTTCTCGGCGTGGCGCAGGGCCAGCAGCCACAGCACAAATGCCAGGCCCATCTCGAAGAAGCCGATATAGGCGGCGCCGAGCAGGCCATGCCAGTCGGCCATCGCAAAGTCCGAGAACAACGCGACGCCCAGCGCGGTGAAAGGCACGCCGCACAGGAAGCAGAGCAGCAGACCCAGCACCGGATCGCCGGGGTTGCGGGCGTTGCCAATCCAATAGAGCGACCAGATGATCGTGCTGGCGAGCACGCACCCCACGCCGATGCCATCTTCGAATTGCAGCGAGAACACGTCGCCGCGGGTGGCGATGACCAGCACGCCGCCATAGCCCAGCAGGCAGGCGATCAGATCGCGGCCGTGCAGGCGCTGGCCGAGCAATGGCACGCTCAGCAGCGCGAGGGTGATGGCCCAGGTGAAGTTCAGCGGCTGCGCCTGCTGCGCGGGCAGGCGGGCGTAGCCTTCCAGCAGCGTCAGGTAATAGAGGCAGGGGTTGAGCAGCCCGAGGCCGACGTAGAGCAGCGGGCGGGCGCGCAGGGTCGGCCAGACCTGGCCAAGCTGGCCCCGCAGCCCGACGGTGACCGCCAGCACGCCGGTCGAGACCACGCTGGCGGCAAACGCGAGCTGCGCCGGCTCGAAGGCGCGCAGCGTGATCTTGAAGGCCGTCGCCACCGACGACCACATCAGCACCGTGCCACCGGCGTAGAGATAAGCCTTGCGGGGGTCGCTCATGGGCGGCGATCGGGTTTACGGGGTCGCCGGTTTTGCGCGCTCGGCCAGCCCGGCGAGGGTATGGCGGGCGCGGTCGAGCAGAATGCTGCCGAGGAAGTGGAACTCAAGCCATTTGCGCGCCACGTCGAGCCCGTCGGGCAGCGGCGCTTCGGCGGCGTCGAGGCCAACCCGCCCCTCGCCCGCGTGCAGGATGAAGCGCAGCGTCTGGCCCTTGGCGAGCCCGTCTTTCATCACCGGTTGCAGCAAGGGCACATCGGCGATGCCCAGCAACTCCAGGTCGCGCGGGATGACATCGCTCGGCAGCAGGCGCGACAGGCGGGTCATCTGGAGCGCCCAGTGGCCGCGGGTCAGCATGTCGACCAGGTTGCCGCCGGCGATCAGCGGCGCGTTGGCCGCGTCGAGCGAGACGATGCGCGCGCGCAGCACCAGCTTGCCGGTCAGCCCGTTGCCAAAGCCCACCGAGACGTCGGCCAGGCGGAAGCCGGGCGCTTTGGGATCCTGCTGCACGCCTTGCAGGTGGTCCTCGAAGCGCAGCGCGCTTTCGGCGACCTGGGCGGTCAGACCGGGATCGGTGATGGCCTTGCGCGCCGCTTCGGGCGTCAGCAGCGTCTGGGTCTTGCCACCGGTCTCGGCCACGACGGTCAGCGCTGGCAGGTCGATGCGCGGCAGGGCCTCGCGGGTGGTCCTATGGGCGTGCACGTCGGTCGACAGGCCGTCCCGCTGCACTTTGAGGTGCACGGCGACCGGCGCCGTCCAGCCCGCGGCGTCCTGGCCGAGCCCCACCATCAGCAGGTCGGCGAGCAGCGCGTCGCCGCCGGGGCCGGGCTCGATGATCAGTCGCCTGGTCGCCTCATCGACCCGCACCCGCGTCGCGTCGTCTTTGAGCTGCACCCGAATGCAATGGTCGTCGGGCCGCGTGCCCACGCCGGCAAGCGGGCAGCGCAGGCCGCTGGCCAGGAAATGCACGCCTTTGCCTTGCAGCGGCTCGGCGGCGGCGGGGTGCACGAAAAAAAGGACGAACGACGGCAGGAGCAAAAGGCGACGCATGGGCCGAGCATAGCGCAGGGCGCGGGCGGGTTCTGCTAGATTGGCCGGCATGTCCGACCGCCTGCTCAACCACACGACCGGCCTCTGCGCGCGCTGCAAGCGCAGCCTGCCCGCCGAGGTCTGGGTTGAAGACGGGCAGGTGGTGCTGCGCAAGACGTGCCCGACGCATGGCGCGCAGTCGGTGCTGATCGCGGCCAACGCCGAATGGTATGAGGCGACGGTGGCCGAGGGCGCGGTGGCCTCGCCGCCGCGTGGGTCGCTCGCGCCGGTCACGCTCGGCTGCCCGCTCGATTGCGGGCCGTGCACCCAGCATCAGCAGCGGCTGCACCTGCCGGTGGTGCCCATCACCTCGGCCTGCAACCTCGATTGTCCCATCTGCTATACCCATAACCGCAATGACGGTGCATGGCATCTGGGCGATGCCGAGCTGCGCGCGGTGCTGCATCACTTGCGAACGCGGGCGCCCGAGGGGCGCATCATCAACCTGACCGGCGGCGAGCCGACGATGCACCCGCGCTTTGTCGAGCTGCTGAAGCTGTGCCGCGAAGAAGGCATCCACCGGGTCACCATCTCGACCCATGGCATGCGCTTCTTGCACGACGATGCCTTGCTCGATGGCATCCGCGCCGTTGAAGGCCGCGTGATTCTGTCATTCGACTCGTTTGAGCAGTCGGCCAATGTGGCCATGCTGGGCGGGCGCTTCCTGGAGCCCAAGCTGAAGGTGCTCGACCGGCTCGAAGCCTGGGGCATCGACACCACGCTGCTGCCGGTGCTGGCGCGCGGGCAGAACGACCACGAGCTGGGCCGCTTCATCGCCGAGGCGCTGCGGCGCGACTTCATCCGCAGCGTCGAGTTCCACCCGATGACCTTCACCGGGCAGAGCGGCGCCGACTTCGATCGCAGCGCGCGCTACGATCCGTATTCGGTGCTCTGCGACCTGCAAGAGCAGACCGATGGCCTGCTGCGCGTCGAAGACTTCGTGCCCGCGCCGGTGGCCCATCCGCTCTGTTATCAGGTGGCCTATCTGTTGCGGCTTGACGCCGATCGCTGGCTGCCTTTCACGCGGTTTCTGACCCGCGCCGAGCTGCGCCATCTGTTGCGGCATGGCTTGTACCTGGAGCCCGGCCGCGAGACTGATGATGCCTTGCAGCATGCCATCACCCGGCTGTGGACGGGCGAGACGGTGTGCCCCGAAGCCGATGAGGTGATGGCGGCGCTCAAGCGGTTGACCACCGAGATGGCCGCCGCTGGCCCTGAGCAGTTGCGGGTCGCCGAGCGGCATACCAAGGCGATCTATCTGCACACGCATATGGATGAAGAGACGTTCGACACCGATCGCATCCAGCTTTGCTGTGTGGGCATGCCCGAGGCCGACGGCCGGTCGGTGCCTTCATGTGCCTATAACGTCATCTATCGCAGCCGCGACGAACGCTTTGTCGAGGTGCCCGAACCTTCACTCGTCCAGATCGGCCCCGGTCGGCGTTGAGCCATCGAGCTTGCGCTCGACGATGCGCAGGAAGGTGCGCGGGGTGAACAGGGTATAGATCTCGGCCGTGCGCAGGCCGGGGTGGATGCGGTCGGCGGCTTCGGGCAGCAATTCGCGCAGGCGTTCGAGGCCAGCGGCCGAGACGATGTTGTCGGGCGCAAACTCTTCTTCGCTCAGGTCGCCGCGCGCCGTCTTCTCGATCTCACCGCGGGTGATCTCGATGTCGAAGGCCATCTCAAGCCGGAAGACGATGTCGAGCAGGGTGAGCGAGTCGGCGCCCAGGTCGTCCATCAGGAAGTCATCGAGCTGCACTTCGTCGATGGGTCGCGGCAACGCTTCGGCGACGCTCTCGCGGACGAGGCGCGCCCGTTCTTCGGCGTCGGCGATCATCGGCCGGCCCCGTCGGGCAGCTCGGCGCCGCCCATCACCCACGCCATGACCGCCTTCTGCACGTGCAGGCGGTTCTCGGCCTCGTCGAAGATGCGCGATTGCGGGCCATCGATGACATCGGCGGTGACCTCAAGGCCGCGGTAGGCGGGCAGGCAATGCAGGAAGATGGCATCGCGGTGCGCCTCGGCCATGACCGCGGCGTCGACCCCGAAGCCGGCAAATGCCTGCTTGCGCACCGCGGTCTCGGCCTCCTGGCCCATGCTGGCCCAGGTGTCGGTCGTGACCACATGGGCGCCGCGCGCCGCTTCGGCCGGCGTGGCGCAGACGGACACCCGCACCCCCGCCGCCTGCGCCGCGGCGAGCGCCGCGTCGGGCTGATAGGCGGGCGGGCAGGCGAGGGTGACCTCAAAGCCGAGCACCGCCGCCGCGTTGAGCCATGAGCATGCCATGTTGTTGCCATCGCCCACCCACGCGACGCGCATCGTCGACAAGGCATCGGCGCCAAACGCCTCGCGGCAGGTGAGCAGATCGGCGAGCACCTGGCAGGGGTGCGTCTTGTCCGTGAGGCCGTTGATGACGGGCACGTCGGCGTGCTGGGCGAGCATCTCGACGTCGGCGTGCGCAAAGGTGCGGATCATGATGGCATCGACATAGCGCGAGAGCACGCCCGCGGTGTCGGGGATGGGTTCGCCACGGCTGATCTGCGTGTCATTCGTGCCCAGCATGACCGCGTGGCCGCCGAGCTGGTGCATGCCCACCTCGAAGCTGACGCGGGTGCGGGTGCTGGCTTTGGCGAAGATCATCGCCAGCGTGCGCCCGGCGAGCAGCGGGTGCGGTTTGCGGGCGGCGCGCTCGGCCTTGAGGTGGGCGGCGAGGGCCAGCAGTCCATGCAGCTCGACGGCGCTCAGGTCGGACAGCGCGAGCAGGTCTCTCTTTTTCACGACGTGGCCACCTCGCGCACCGCGTCGGCGAGCAGCTCGACCGCTTCGTCGATATGGGCCTTGCCCACGATCAGCGGCGGCACCAGGCGCAGGGCGTCATGGCCGGCGAGCGTGAGCAGCAGGCCGCGGGCGCGGGCGGCGGCGCCGATGGCGGCGCGGTCGACCGCTTCGTCGACGACCAGCGCCTGCATCAACCCGCGTCCCCGGGCGCCGAGCACGCCGGGCGTGGTGCCAGCGAGCGCGGCGAGGCGCTCGTTGAGGTAAGTGCCCATCTTTGCGGCATTTTCGATGAGGCCGTCGCGCTCGATCACGTCGAAGACCGCGAGCCCGGCGCGGGTGGCAAACGGGTTGCCGCCGAAGGTGCTGGCGTGCGCGCCGGGCTCGAAGCCGCGCGCGACCTCGTTGGTGCAGAGCATGG
>JAGQJJ010000284.1 GCA_020430675.1 Myxococcales bacterium | reverse complement strand
GCCGTGTCCGCGCAATACCGCGCCCTGCGTGGGCCTCGCCGCGGTGCATCTGGCGCGCCGCGATCGCGACGCGGTGATGGCGGTGCTGCCCGCCGATCACCACATCGGCAACGCGCCGGGCTTTCGTCGCTTGATGGCCGCTGCCGCCGAGCGGGCGCGGGCGGGTGAGATCGTGACGCTGGGCATCCGCCCGACCCGCCCCGAGACGGGCTACGGCTACATCCGCTACGACCGCGCCGAGGCGCTGCTGACCGACGACGGCGTCGAAGTCTGCCGCGTCGAGCGCTTCGTCGAGAAGCCGCCGCGCGAGGTGGCCGCCGAGTACCTCGCCTCGGGCCGCTACCTGTGGAACAGCGGCATGTTCTTCTTCACCGCCGCGCGCATCCTGAGCGACATCAAGCGCTATCTGCCCGGCCTGCACCGCGCGTTGATGCGCATCGGCGCCGCCATCGGCACCGACGATTACGCCAAGGTGCTCGCCGAGGCCTTTGCCGAGGTGCAGTCGGTCAGCATCGACTACGGGGTGATGGAGCACGCGACCAACGACCCCGCGCAGCCGCCGATGCGGGTGGTGCCGGCGACGATGGGCTGGAACGACGTCGGCCACTGGGCGGCGCTTGCTGACTTCGCCGAGGCCGACCGCGACGGCAACGTGGTGCGCGGCGACGCGGTGCTCATCGACGCGCGCGAGAACATCGTGCACGCCGAGCAGGGCACGGTGGCCGTGGTCGGCACGACCGGACTGGTCGTCGTCGCTACCGGCGACGCGGTGCTGGTCTGCCCGCGCGATCGGGCGCAGGATGTGCGGCGGGTGGTCGACGCGCTGCGCCGCGGCGGCCGGGAGGACTTGCTGTGAACCCCGAGGTCTTCCGCCAGTACGATATTCGCGGTCGGGCCGAGATCGAGCTGACCGACGACTTCACCCGCGCGCTGGGTCGGGCCTATGGCACCGCGGTTCGGCGGGCCGGGGGCGCGGTGGTGGCCGTAGGTCGCGACTGCCGCGAGAGCGGGCCGCGCATCACCGCCGCGTTCACCGAGGGCGTGCGCGCCACCGGCGTCGACGTGATCGACCTGGGCGTCGTGCCCACGCCGCTGGTCTATTTTGCCATCCACCACCTGGGCACCGATGGCGGCGTGGCCATCACCGGCAGCCACAACCCGGGCGACTGGAACGGCTTCAAACCCTGCCTGGGCCCGCTGTCGATGCACGGCGAGGCCATCCTGGCGTTGCGCGACCTGATCGCGGCCGACGACTTCGAGCACGGCAAGGGCGATTGGCGCGAAGTCGACATCGTCGAGCCGTACCTGGCCTGGGCAAGAGGCGCGGTGAAGCCCGGGCGGCCGCTGCGGGTGGTGGTCGACGCCGGCAACGGCACCGGCGGCCCGGTCGCGCTCGCGCTGTATCGCGCGCTGGGCCACGAGGTGCATCCGCTGTATTGCGAGCCCGACGGCAGCTTCCCCAACCATCACCCCGACCCGACGGTCGAGGCCAACCTGGCCGATCTGAAGGCCAAGGTCGCGGCGATCGGCGCCGATGTGGGCCTGGCTTTTGACGGCGACGCCGATCGGCTGGGCGCGGTCGACGCCCAGGGCCGCGTGGTCTGGGGCGACTGGCTGCTCTTGTTCCTGGCCGGCGCGGTGCTCGCCGAGCACCCCGGCGCCCGCATCGTGGGCGAGGTGAAGTGCAGCAGGACGCTCTACGACGGCGTGCGCGCCGCCGGGGGCGTGGCTGAGATGTGGAAGGTGGGCCACTCGCTCATCAAGGCCCGCATGCGCGAGACCGGCGCGCTGCTCGCGGGCGAGATGAGCGGGCACCTGTTCTTCGCCGATCGCGGCTTCGGCTTCGATGACGCGGTCTACGCTGGCGCGCGGCTGCTGGAGCTGCTGGCGCACGACAAGACCACGCTGGCCGAGCGGGTCGACGCGCTGCCGAAGACGGTGGCCACGCCCGAGCTGCGGGTGGCCTGCGCCGACGCCGACAAGTTCGCGGTCGTCGCGCGGGCCGCGACCTACTTCCGCGCGCGCTACCCGGTGGTTGATCTCGACGGGGTGCGCGTCGACTTCGCGCACGGTTGGGGGCTGGTGCGGCCGAGCAATACGCAGCCGGTGCTGGTCATGCGCTTCGAGGCCGATACACCGGCGCGACTGGCCGAGTATCGGGCCGAGGTGGAGGGCTGGCTGCGCGCTTCTGCGCCCGAGGTGGACTTCGCCGCGAATCCGGATCATTGACGCGCCGATTGCCGGCCCGGTATAGCCGTGTGAAAGAGTCGGGAGGAGTTTCGATGCGACGAGTGCTGCTCTGCGCGACGCTCGCCCTCGCGGCCTGCGGGGGGGTCGACGAGAAGGCGGGGGATCCGGACGCCCATCGGCATGAGGCCAAGCCGCTGCCGCTCAACAAGGTCTTCACCGACTCGCTGACGTGGGACACCGACAAGTCCGACTGGAAGATCTTCCACGTCGACCAGCCCGGCCTCGTCTTCGTGACCGTGCACTTCGACAAGATCGATGGCAAATGCGAGGTCTACCTGCGCGACAAATACGGCGCGCATATGGCCCGCGAGGTGCAATCCAACAACCCGTATATCGAACTGGCCCGCCGCATCACCGAGCCGCAGCGGCTCTTCATCTGGATCAACGCGCCCAACGAGAAGTGCTCCAGCCAGTACTCGCTCGAAGCGCGCGTCGAGCCGGACTGACCCCCGATGCGGGCACTCGGCTTCATCGCCGCGGGGCATACCGACGTCGGGCGCCACCGCGAGGTCAACGAAGACGCCTACGCGCTCATCCCCGAGGAGCGCCTCTGGGTGCTCGCCGATGGCATGGGCGGGCACGCTTCGGGCCAGGTGGCCAGTCAGATGGCCATCGAGAAGATCTGCGACTTCATCGCGCGTTGGCGGCATGAGCCGGACTTCGAGTGGCCCTTCGAGATCATGGAGAGCCGCAGCCACGCCGAGAACAGCCTGGTCAACGCGGTGCGCGTGGCCAATGTGCGCATCTACAACCGCTCGCAGGTCGACGAAGAGTGCGAGGGCATGGGCACGACGGTCGTGGTCATGACCTATAGCGACGACGTGGGCTTCGTGATCGCGCATGTCGGCGACAGCCGGTGCTATCGGCTGCGGCGCAATGAGTTTCGCCAGCTCACCGAGGACCACTCGCTGGTCAACCACCTGATGCGCTTCTTTCACTTGAGCGAGGCCGACGCCAAGGCGCGGGCCGGCTCGAACGTGATCGTGCGCGCGGTGGGGCTCGAAGACGATGTGGACGCCGATCTGACCGTCGATCAGCCCGAGGTGGGCGATCTGTACATGGCCTGCTCGGACGGGCTCTCCGATCTGGTCGAAGACTGGATCGTGCAGCAGATCCTGATCGGCAATCAGGACGCGCCCGAAGAGGCGGCCCGGGCGTTGGTGCGCGCTGCCAATCAGGCGGGCGGCACCGACAATATCACCGTGCTGATCGTGAAGGTTGTCGGCGGCTGACGCCGATCACTCGGCCGGAACCACCGCCGAGACGCAGCGGAACAAGCCGAGGAAGCGACCGAGGCGGGTGGCGTCGACGATGCGCACCTTCCAGCCGGCGGACGCGAGCGCCTTCTTCCACTCGGCTTCGTAGCGCCGCTGCAACGGCGCCATCAGCGGGGCGACCTCGCTCAGATCGGCGCCCGGCAGCACCGCGACCGCGTCGTTTTCATTGCGCAGCAGGAGGCCATTGGCCGGTGAGTAGAAGACAAAGTCCCAATCGGGCTCGTCGTCGACCGGCGGCAGCAGCAGCGGCGGCACCATCGGCAGGCGGATGACCCGCAGCCCCAGGCGGTGCATGCGGTTGGCCTGCGCGTCGAGGAAGCGGCGGACCGCGTGGGCCAGATCGGCATCGACCAGCAGGCCGGCGTGCTCGATCGCCTTGGGGTGGATCTCGGGCACCACCACCGTCGAGTCGTCGAGCGCCATCAAGAAGAGGTCGACGTGGCCGGTCAGCTCGCCGGGCATGCGCGGCAGGATGATGATGTCCTGCGGCCGCCGTTCGAGGGCCCGGGCCAGCGTCTCGATGATCTGCGGGCGGCTCATCGGGTGGAAGCCGGCCTCTTCGAGGTGGGCCTCGGTATGGTCCTCGGTGTTGTCTTCGATGATCAGATCGGTGAGGAAGACAAAGCGCCCGGCGACGACCAGGTTGCCGTTCTCGTGCAGCAACGGCAGGGCCTCGACGCGCGCCGCCTGGTTCGGGTCGACCAGCTTGTCGGAGTAGAACGGCTCGCTGAGCGGCAGCTCGATGGGCAGATAGGCGGCGCGGTTGGGGTTCTCGGCCAGGTAGCGCAGCGCCTTGAGGTGGCCCTGCTTGTCGCGCACGTAGATGGGCTGGTAGTCGCGCAGCCAGACCAGCGTGCCGTCCTGCTCGTCCTCCACCTGGCCTTCGACGTAGTCGCCTTCGGCCTTCGGCGGGTTGTAGTCATCGACCTGATGGCGATCGTGCAGGATCTCATCGAGCGCGCCGGGCAGCGCGGCGCCGATGGTCATGAGCTGCGGGTGCGTCCAGACCGCGGCCATGGGCGCGTAGTCGGGCACGGGGCCCGGCCGGCGCATCAACTGCGAGAGGGGCGCTCGATCGACCGTGGAGCGGGCGTGTGGGGCGCCGAGCTGGGCGAGAAAAACCGCGACCAGGGCACCGCTGAGCGCGGTCAGCACGCGGAGCGACAAGGCGCCTCCTTGGCGGGAAATGTCGCGGCCCACGCAAATATCGTACCGGAGCCGGACTGGCGCCGGCAGGTGACGGGTGGGGTGTTTTTCCGCGTCAGGGTTGGTCCGGGCTGGGGTGATTCATCCCAATCGGCCCGCGCGACGCGCCGGGGTTGACGTCGCCGCGCGCTGTGCCCAGAGTGCGGCGTCCGCGATCTTCCGCGTTCGAGGAGGCATCATGTCGGCAGCGCAGCATCACAAGATCTTCATCATCGGCTCGGGCCCCGCGGGGTACACCGCCGGCCTCTACACCGCGCGCGCCGGGCTTGCGCCCTATATGGCGGCCGGCATGCAGCCGGGTGGCCAGCTCACCACCACCACTGAGGTCGAGAACTACCCGGGCTTTCCCGAGGGCGTCATGGGCCCCGAGATGATGGAGCTGTTCGAGAAGCAGGCGGTGCGCTTCGGGCTTTGCGTCGAGCACAAGATGGTCGAGAAGGTCGACTTCTCGGTGCATCCCTTCCAGCTCTGGGAGGATGACGGGCAGCATCACACCGCCGACGCGGTGATCGTGGCCACCGGCGCGACGGCAAAGTACCTCAACGTGCCCGGCGAGATGGAGTACCTGGGCCGTGGGGTGAGCGCCTGCGCCACCTGCGACGGGTTCTTCTTCCGCGACGTCGACCTGGTGGTGGTCGGCGGCGGCGACACGGCGGTGGAAGAGGCCACCTTCCTGACCCGCTTTGCCAGCAAGGTCTACCTGGTGCACCGCCGCGGCGAGCTGCGGGCCAGCAAGATCATGCAGGAGCGGGCGTTCCGCAATCCGAAGATCGAGATGGTCTGGCACACCGAGGTCACCGAGGTGCTCGGCGACGGCAACGGGGTGACCGGGGTCTCGCTGAAAAACAACCAGACCGGCGAGACGCGCACGCTGCCGGTGGGCGGGTACTTCAGCGCCATCGGCCACAAGCCGAACACCGATCTGTTCGCCGGACAGCTCGACATGAACGACGTCGGCTACCTGAAGGTGAAGGCGCCGAGCACCTATACCAATATCGAGGGCGTCTTTGCCGCGGGCGACGTGGCCGATCCCACCTATCGGCAGGCGGTCACCGCGGCGGGCATGGGCTGCGCGGCGGCGATCGACGCCGAGCGCTGGCTCGAAGCGCGCGAGGGCTGATCACTTCAGGGCCGGCGCGCCAACGCCTTTCAGCCAGACCGCAGCAAGCGCGAGGCCCGCGGCTCCGCCGGCGAGGTGGACGGCCGAGCTGATC
>JAGQJJ010000283.1 GCA_020430675.1 Myxococcales bacterium | reverse complement strand
CTCGACCCACTCATCGAGCGCGCGCACGAGACGCCCGCGCGCGACCGCGTCGCTGGCGCCCAGGGCCTTGGCGACCCGCACGAGCAGCTGAAGACCCGCGCGATCGGAGGGCGAAGGCGCGCGCCGGCCTCCGAGCAGATCGGCCAGCGTACGCCACGTCGCCGCCCCGACCAGGCCCGCCGCGCCGCCGCGCAGCGCCGCAACCAGCGCCGAGAGGCGCGCCAGATCCACCGAACCCAGCGGCCGCGACGCCGCCAGCAGCGCGTCAAGCGCCTCGGCCAGCAAGCGGTCCAGCTCGTTGCCGGGTTCGGGCACCGCGGCGCGAAAGGGCGCCAGCCGCGTCAGATCCAGATCGCCCATGCCTGCCGGCGGGTCGAGGCGCCCCAGCAGGTCGATGATGGCCGAGGGCTGCACCCCATTGACGCCTGACCGCAGGCCGAGCAGCGCGGTCAGCGCCGCCAGATCGTGCGCCGCGACCGCGCGATGGCCCCGCTGAATGAGGCGAGTGAACAGCGCCAGCCGCGCCGCATCGAGCGCCTCTTCCATCTCTTCGGCGTAGAGCAGGCGACGCGCGACCTCGGCGCGCTGCTCGCCGGCCAGCTCGACGACCACGGCGCGGGCCACGCCCAGCGTTCGGCCGAGCGCCTCGACAAACGCCTCGTCGGCGCCCTCGGGCGCGGCGCCCTGCACCACCGCCTGCGCGGCGCGTTTGAGGGTGGCCAGCACCGCGAGCCCGTCGCCAGGGCCATCGACGGGCGCCGCCATCTCGGTGAGCTGCCGCATCATGCCGACCCGCGCGGACGGCTCCTTCGCCAGTTCGAAGGCTGTTCGGGCGATGCGACCCAACAGCCGTGGGTCAACGCCCGCGTCGGCGGCGATCTGCTCCAAGCGCCCGGTGCCTTGCTGAACGACCTGCAGCACCGCCGCGGCCATCGGCGGCGTCATGCCGCCGGCAGCGGCGCGCAGCAGGGCGTCAATGGGCTCGGCCGCGCCCGCGGGTTGCCCACCGGAGAGCGAGTCCGGCTCACCACCGCGGCGTCGCTCGGCCAACGTCGCGAGCCGGCTGCGCCAGTCGTCGTCGGTCTCGACCCACAGCGCGGCGTCGGGCGCCAGCAATGAAGGGCCGCCCTTTTCGAGCAGCAGGCGCCGTGAGTGGCTGGTGCCGTCGGCGATCAGCGCGTTGAGATCCGCGGTCAGCTCCAGCGCCGAGAACGGCCATGCCAACAGGCAATCCGCGCCGAGTTGCAGGGCCCGGCGCACGTCGTCGCGATTCCATTGCGGATGAAATGCGGCGACTGGCGGCGCGCCGCGCTCTTTGATGGCGCAGAGCAGGTTCATCGCCGGGCGCGGTTGCTCCGTCCAGTGCACCAGCACCGCCGCGCAGCGCGGCTCGCGGTCGAGGCGCGCCAGGGCGGCGTCGGCGCTTGACGCGCCCACGACCGGCGCCTCGAGGCTGGCGGCCGCAAACAGCCGCTTGACCTCCATGGTCGTCGGCCAACCGGCCGGGGCCACCAGATAGTAGGGGGCCCCCGAGTCGGCGGGCCGCGCGCGGCGGGCGTCACGTGTGGCCATGCCGAGACACTGCCGCGACCCGCGTCCGATTGCCAGCGGTGACCCGCCAAAAGTAGCGCGTCGCGCCGCTTGGCCTGACGCGACGAGCGCGGTACCGTCGCCGCCGCACCGCCTCTTGGAGCCGTCCATGAAGTCCCCCGCCCTGCTCGACCTCGCCCTCGCCGCCGTCGCTGACGCCGCCCGCGTCTGCCGAGCCGCACAGGCGGCGATCGCCGACGGCCGCTTGACCAAAGCCGACGCTTCACCGGTGACGGTGGCCGATTTTGCCGCCCAGGCCATCGTGAACCTGCGCCTGGCGGTGGGCACGCCGGGCGTGCCGATCGTCGGCGAAGAGGACGCCGACGCCCTGCGCGCGCCGGCCAACAGCGCGTTGCGGCAGAAGGTGGTCGACTGGGTGCGCGTGGTCGAGCCGCAGGCCACCGAGCGTCAGATCCTCGCCGCCATCGACCGCGGCGGCGCGTCCGGCGGGGCGAACGGGCGTTTCTGGACGCTCGACCCCATCGACGGCACCAAGGGTTTCCTGCGCGGCGAACAGTACGCGGTCGCGCTGGCGCTCATCGAAGACGGGCAGATTCAACTCGGCGTGCTCGGCTGCCCCAACCTCGACGCCAACGCCGACCAGCGCGGCGCTTTGTTCGCCGCCGCGCGCGGCGAGGGCGCCACCGCGCGGCCCCTCGACGGCGGCCCGGTGGTGGCCATCCGCGTCGATGGCACCACCGATCCCCGCCGCGCCCGCTTCTGCGAGTCGGTCGAATCGGGCCACTCGGCCCACGATTGGTCAGCGGCCATCGCTGCCCGACTGGGCGTCGCCGAGCCGCCCTACCGCATCGACAGCCAGTGCAAATACGCCGCGGTCGCGCGGGGCGACGCCGCGATCTATCTGCGCCTGCCCACGCGGGCCGACTACGTCGAGAAAATCTGGGACCACGCCGCCGGCGCCGCGATCATCGAAGCGGCGGGCGGCCGCGTGACCGATATCAGCGGTCGTCCGCTCGACTTTTCGCTGGGCCGGCGGCTCGAACACAATCAAGGCATCGCCGCCACCAATGGCCATCTGCATGACGCGGTGCTGACCGCGATCGCCGACGCGCGCGCCGCGTCCTGACGGCCCCCCTGCCACATCCCGCACCCCTCCAGCCATTCATGCGTCATTTTGCGTTGGCTTCGCTTCTTTTATTTCTATGTCGCCGTCAAATGTCTGGAGTGCTTCTCGGATCGTTTTCTTAGTTTTTACGCGGACATCGGCCGAAAACTCGACTTGAAATTTTCCACCTCGGTTGAGATAATAGAAGCACCTTCCGGCCCTCGCTTCTAGTTGGGCGGCGGCTCCAAAACATGACCGAAATCGTCCTTTGAGGGCGGCCGGTCCACGGCGGACCCGGCCGGCGGCAGCGGCGAAGTGCGCCCTGGCGTCGGGTCACCGCGGGAGCCACTGCAACCATGCATCGCCGAGGCGAGCACTCGGCGGTCTGCCGACGAATGGCCATTCGCCGCAGGAGCGAACCATGAAGAGCCACCTCATCGCATCCCTTCTCGCCGCGCTGGCGCTGGCCGCCTGTGCACCCGACCGGGTCGAAGACCTGCCCGCACCACCGAGCCTTGAGACCTTGCAGCAGACGCAGGTCAGCGGCGGCTGGGGCTTCAGCATCTATCACTTCGAGGTCGACTCGGTGCACGTGGGCAGCCTGCTCGTCACCAACGGCGCCTATGGCGGCGCCTATGGCGATCAGCTCGAGTACTGGCGCTGGGAACCTTCGGCCCTGGCGGATCTGGGCGCGGGCGACGTCACCCATCTGGACGTGGACTTCCGGGTGACCGGCGAGACGTGGGACAGCGGCACGGTCAGCGCCGAATTCGAGGCGGGCACCGGCACCTGGACCTCGTGGGAGGTCAACCGTCTCTTCGATCTGTCGTCACACGCGAGCATCATCTGGAACAGCCCGTCGAACGACCGCTACCTGTACCGGCTGGAGGCGGCCGCCTGGGGCGGCGAGAGCGGCACCATCACCTACTACCTGCGGCTGGACTTCTCGGCTGGCACCATCCCGCTGATGACCTGGTACGTCAGCTCGGTCGACTTCAACTTGTGGCAGAACAGCGAGGCGGGCGATGAAGACGACGGTTCGATCTTCGAGGTGCGCCTCACCGACGACACCGAGCTCGACGCCACCAACGTGGGCGTCGGCTACGAGCTCAAGACGTTGAAGTGACCTTCGCGGGCGCGTCGTTCCGGACCGCCCGCCGACCGTTTTTTCCCTCATGGGCGCCGCTGGGCGCGTGCTGGGCGAAACCTTCTTGCTCGCTCAGTCGTTTTTTTCTGCGTGTTGGCTGCACGATTTCAATCCAGCTGCCACACACGCGGGAAAACCCGAAAAAAATCCAGTTTCACTGAAACACGCCCATCGTAAGCACGATCCCGCATTGCGGGAACTGCGAAATTAAACATCATATAAATATCATTCGCGTCTTAACTCATGGCGCGATTCAAAAAGGGCAGGCGGCGGCGCTCCGCGTAAACCGCGGGCGAAACGCCAACCAGATCGGTCGTAACGACTATGTTCGATTTCGGTTATCTCGGACCGGCCGCATGCCGGTTTGGCTTCGGATGAAATCTGCCGGCGTGCGCGCCGGCCCTGATGCGGCTTGAGTCCGCCGCCAGGAGACGCAGATGCGCCACGCCCTCGCCCACTTGACCCTGTTCGCTTCCGTCCTCGCCTTGTCCGCCTGCGCGCCCGAGAGCGCCAAGGACGCCAAGAACCTGCCACCGCCACCGTCCCTCGAGTCGCTGCAGCAAGCACAGGTGAGCGGCGGCTGGGGCTTCAGCATCTATCACTTCGAGGTCGACTCGGTGCACGTCGGCAGCCTGTTGGTGACCAACGGCGCGTATGGCGGCAGCTACGCCGATGAGGTCGAGTACTGGCGCTGGGAGCCTTCGGCCCTGGCCGATCTGGGCGCCGGCCTGGTCAGCCACGTCGACGTCGACTACCGGGCCACCGCGGCCACCTGGGACTCGGGCCTGGTCTCGACCGAGTTCGAGACGGGCACCGGCACCTGGACCTCGTGGGAGGTCAACCGCCTCTTCGACCTGGCGCCGAGCGCGACCATCGTCTGGAACAGCCCGGCGCAGAGCAAGTACCTGTACCGCCTGGAAGCCGACGCCTGGGGCGGTGAGTCGGGCACCATCACCTACTACCTGTCGCTCGACTTCTCAGCGAGCAGCATCCCCGAGATGTACTGGTACATCAGCGCGGTCGACTACGGCCTCTGGCGCCGCAGCGAGAAGAACGATGACGACTCGGACCTCATCTACGAGGTGCGGCTGACCAGCGACACTGAGCTGGACGCGACCGCGGTCGGCGTCGGCTACCGGCTCAAGACGCTGAAGTAAGACTCCCCACGTCCGCCGCCGATAAAGCCGCCCGCGCGCCCTGCGCGGGCGGCTTTTGCGTTTCGAATGGCGGTGGTGCGCAAAGTGGCCTGTCTGGTCTTGGCGAGGCCGTGTTCAGCGACCGGCGCGCAGCAGGGGGTCGACCGGATAGACGAGGCGGAAGCCGACGATGCCGAAGCTCTGGTGCGGGCGGTTGGCGAAGCGCGAGGCGACGCGGCAGAAGCGCATGTGGCTGGTGAGGCTGCCGCCGCGCATCGAGCGGTGCTCGTCGCCATCGGGCGGCGCGGGCACGACAACCACGCGGCCGTTGGCGATGGGCGGGCCGTCGTGGGTCCAGATGTTGATGCACCAGTCGCGCACGTTGCCGCCCATGCCGCGCACGCCGAAGGGGCTCTCGTCGGTCGGATAGCTGTCGACCGGCGCGCTGCGCACTTCGCCAGGGTAGAAGCCGAGGATGCGCGCCCACGGGGCGGTGCTGTCGTCGCCCCAGGGGAAGAAGCGACCGTCGACGCCGCGGGCGGCCTTCTCCCACTCCAGCTCGTCGGGCAGCCGCCACGGCAGGCCGGTGTGCTCGGCGTACCACTCGGCGTAGGCCATGGCGCTGTTCCAGTCGATCAGCGCCGCCGGTGAGGCGAGCACGACGTCGCGGGCCGGGCCTCGAGCGGCCACGTCAAAACGTCCGTCTTCGCCGCGCACGAAGGAGCGACCCTGCTGCTCATCATCGCTGGCCGGCATGCTCAACGGGGCCCGCGGTGAGCAGCGGTTGGCGTCTTCGGCGCGGCCGGCGTCGACCAGCGCGTTGAGGAAGGCGAGGTACTCACCGTTGGTCACCGGGAAGCGCCGCATGACAAAGCCGTCGACGTAGACCCGGCGCCGCGGCAGCGTATCGACCGCGTCGTGGTCGCCGCCGCACCAGAACCAGCCCGCGGGCACGTAGACGTCGTCCGGGCCGAGGTCGGTGGCCGAGGGGAGCACGAGAGGCAGCGGCTCGAGGC
>JAGQJJ010000282.1 GCA_020430675.1 Myxococcales bacterium | reverse complement strand
CACCCCGGCGAACGGACCGCCCAACGGCGGCGAAGCCTCCGATGCCATCACCCCCGCACCGCAAGCCGCCGATATGTTTCCGCGGACACCAACGCATGCCGCGCCCCCGCCCGGCCGACCTTGGTTGCTCTTGACGGCGCCCCGGGGCTGAGCCAAATTGAACCGCTTTGACGGGAGGCCGATCTTGCTGCTGTGCCCCGGCTGCGGTTCCGACATGGCACCCGAGGCCCTCGCGTGCCCGGGGTGCGACCAGCAGCGGCCGGTCGGCGGTTGGCGGCCGGGTCCCCGGCCAGGCATCCTGATCGGCGGCGGCCGGTTTCAGCTCTCGCAGCCGATCGGTCAGGGGGGCATGGGCGAAGTCTGGCAGGCGCGGCATGTCGAGTTGGGCCATCAGGTCGCGGTGAAGTTCATCAAGGGCGGCTTCGCGATTCACGAGGCTTCGTTGGCGCGCTTTCGACGCGAGGCGCTGGCCCATACCCATCTGCCCTTCTCCGCGGCGCCTGCCGTGCATGACTACGGCGTCTGCCTCGATGGCACGCCTTATCTCATCATGGAGTTTGTCGAGGGCCCGACGCTCAAGCAGGTTCTGGCCGATGAGGGGCCACAGCCAGCGGATGAGGTCGTCGAGGTCTTGCGACAGGTGGCCCGTTTTCTCGCCGTGGTGCATGAGGCCGGGTTGGTGCATCGCGACCTGAAGCCGTCCAACCTCATCTTGACGCGGCGTGCCGATCGGCTCGTCGTGCGCGTGCTCGATTTGGGCATCGTGCGTGGCCTGGCCGTCGACGATGGGCTGGAGACGCGCGGTCTGCTCGGCACGCCAGCGTATATGTCACCCGAGCAGGCACGGGGGGATGAGATCGGCCCCGCGACCGATCAGTTTGCGCTCGGGGTCATCGGCTATGAGATGCTGACGGGCTCCTCACCCTTCCGGGCAGACTCGCCGGCGGCGGCGATCATCAAGGTCGTGACGGTCGAGCCCTCTCCGCTCTCGAGCGGTCCGGCGGCAGGGCCTGCGGCTGTCGGTCTGGCGGCGGTCATAGAGCGCATGCTGCGCAAAGAGCCCGCCGAGCGGTTTGCGTCGATGGAGGCGGTGCGCATCGCGCTCGACGGGCTGGTCGACGCGGCCGGCGGCAGAGCGGCGACGGCTCGACCGTCGACAGCGCCGTCGGCGGAGAGCGGTCGCGCAAAGCCCGTGATGTGGGCCGTGCTGACCCTGACCGGCGCGGCGGTCATCGCGCTCGGGCTCACCGCCTGGTTTCTGCGACGCGGCGAGTCCGCGGGCGAGCCCATCAATGCACCGCCGCTCGCCGCGCCGGCACCCGGTCAGGCCCTGGAGCCCGTCGCGCTGGATGCCAGCCCGAGCGTCACCCGGACGGCGCTGGAATGGACGCCCCAGAGCGACGGGGGGCCAGCAGCGCCAACGGGTGATGCCCCCGCCGCGACGCCCTCGGCGTCCCCGACCGCGCCGGTTTCGCCGCGTCGAAGGCGGGCGTCGGCCGCCGCGAAGACGGCCAAGGCCATTCCCGATGCGCCTGCGCAAGTTCGGCCCACCCGTCCCCGCGCCGATGAGCCGAAGTCGCCTGCGCCGGTGGGCGCGCCCGAGTCATCACCCCGCGTGACGGGGTCGACGGGCCGGGCCGACCCAGACCCACCGCCAGGCAGCTCGGACGAGGATGACCTCGATGCGCTGGGGACGAAGATGGGACAAGAGATGAATGACTTCATGAAGGGATCGAAGTGATGCTGCGCACCCATGCCATGTGGTTCCTGGCCGCGTCGTCGGCGCTGGCGTGCGCCTCTTCGCCCGCGGCGCGCGACTGCGTGCCCGATCCGCCGAAACCCGCCTGGGTCGAACGTCCTGGTTTTCACGACCATCTCGCCGCCACCGGGCTCGCGCGCTCGAAGGGGGGCACGGCCTACGCCCGCGACAAGGCCATGACCGCGGCCCGCGACCAGATCGCGCGCATGATCGACACTCGGGTGCGCAATCTCACCGACACGTTCTTCCGCGAAGGCGAGATCGATGGCTCGGGTGGCCGGGCCGAAGCCTTCACCAAATATGTCAGCCGCCAGGTGTCGACCCAGACGCTCGCTGGCAGTCGGCCCGAGCAGTTCTGGACGAATGAGTGCACCGGCGAGGTCGCGGTGCTGCTGGTGCTTGATGAAGGTCTGGTACGCCGGGCGATGCAGAGCGCGGCGTCGGACGGCGCGCGCGAGCTGGACATCGTCGACGCGCAGGCCCAGAAGGCGCTGCGCGGGCTGGACGAGCAGCTCGCTCGCGACGCCGCGAAGTCCGACGCAGAGACGCCCGCCGCAGCGCCGGATGGGGGCGCGACCAATTGACGGGGCCGCCCGCGGGCTGGCTGGCCCGGTTGAGCGACATCGGAGGCGGTCCGCGCAAGGGGCCGCGTGCCTCTGGTCCGAGGCGGCGACTTGGGATCCGCGGCCAAGACGCCCTGCGGATCGGTCCGGTCGGCGCGCGTTGGGTGCGGGCCAGCGCCCTGCTGATGTTCTTCGGCTGCGACCCGGACGCGGCGCCGTCTTACGGACCAGACGCCGCCGAGGGCGCCCGCTGCGCCGAAGATGTCGATTGCCGGGGCGTGTTGCTCTGCCAGAACGGCCGCTGCACGGCGCCGCCCGACGTGGCGCTGCCGCCGACGGAGGCGTTTGACCGCGGGCCGCCGGGCGATCAGGACACGCGCGGCTGCGATCCGTCGGGCATCGGCATGCTCTGCGATGCTTGCGGCGCTGACGGCGGTCTCATCGGCCAGACGGTGTGCGAAGGCGGCGAGATCGTCTGCCAGTGCAGCAACCGATGCGGCGGCGCGGCGCCGCTCGCCGATCAGCCTGGCGACCCCTGCGGACCGTGCCAGCACGCCGAGACGCCGGCCGCAATGGATGACTTCGATCACTTTCGCTGCGATGGCGCCGACGCCGTGGTCTGCCATGTGCGACCGTTGACCGCCTGCGGAGGCTGCGCCGCCGACTTCGCGCTCGCCGCCGAAGTCATCGCCGAGGACGCCCCGCCCGCCCCTGGCATGCCCTGCCGCATCGCCGCGCCCGACGACGGCCTGACGCGCTGCGGCGCCCTCACCTGCGCGCCCGGCGGCAACACGCTGGCGTGCATGGCCGACCGCTACATCAACCCCTGCGAGCGCTGCGTCGCCGACCCGTGCCCGGCCCCATGCCACCGGGATGAAGCCGCCGACCGCTGCGCGTGCCCCGCGTGCGGCAGCCCCTGCGAAGGCGGCGACGGCGCGGTCGGCCAGTGGGCCTGTACGGCCGATCGCTCCACCATGCTCTGCGTGGCCTTCCCACCCGACTCGGAGGCTTGCCCGTGACATTGCGCGCGCCCTGTGTCATCGCCTTGCTGCTTCTCGGCTGCGACGCGACCGTCGAGCCGACCAGCAGTTACGATCCAAAGGCGCCGAGCGCAGACCACGCCAAGGCCCAGGTGGTGGTGCCGCTCGCCACCTCGGACGGCACCCCGATCGGCCCGATTCGCAGGGCCGCGCTGGTCGGCGAGAGCAAGCGCCACGAGCCGCAGCCCCCCCTGCTCGCCCAGGAAGACTGGCTGGTCGGCAACCGCCTGGTCTTTCCCGCGGTCACGCCCGGCACCTATACGCTGACCATCGACAAGGTCGCCTTCGAGCCGAAGGTGCAGACCGGCATCGTGCTCGACTTCAGCGATCGGCAGATCACGCCCCGACTGGTCCTTCAGCGCCAGATGAACCGTCTACGCGGCGTGGCCCGGCGCGAGGGTCGCAACCTGCACGAAGGCATCGAGGTCAGTGCCTTCCCGGGAGGTTGTGATGGCTTTCGCGCGGCATGGCAGGGCGCGCAGCAGCGCCCGGTCGCCCTGCGGGTGGCGCGCACCGACGAGCTGGGCACGTTTGTCCTGCCCGAGATGCCTGCGACGGCCGACGGCGAGGCGCTCTGCCTGGTGGTCGCCGATGATGGCTACTTCACCCAGACCGAGCAGGTCATGGTGCTGCCAGACGAGGCCGTCACCACGCATTCGCGGCCGGTCGTGCTGCGACCCATGCAGGGCCAGCTCGTGGTGCACACCGAAGAGGATTGCACGCCGCTCGGCCTCGCCTTCGGGGCCGAGACCATCGTGACCGGGCGCCGGCTCTGCCTTTCGACGGCGGTCGCTGCCGAGGCCGACGCGCTGGTCAGCGTGCGGGTCAGCGATGGCGACGCGCTCGGCTGCGTCGACGACTACCCGCTCGCTGGCCTCGGTCGGCTGACGCGAACGGGCAGCAACCCCTACTGCGACGGCCGGGCGTGGTCGACCGAAGCCGCGCCCTGCGCCGACGGCGCGGCCGGCTGCGACCGCTTCTTCCTGCAACACTGTCTGCTGGCCGAGGGCGATGGACCGCACATCATCACCGCCCAGCTGCGCGACTGGTTCGGCACATGGAGCCCACCGTTGACCGCCCGTCTGATGCTCGTGCCCGCGCCAGTGCCGATCGACCTGCGCCTGCAGACCGGCCATGAGGCGGCCGGGGCCTGGTTCGTGCGCGAGACCCACCTCGTCTTTGCGGTGCAGATGGAGGGCGACCCGCAGGATTGGGACTTTGCCCTGACCACGGTGCCCGAGGGTGAATCGTGCCCGGAAGACGATCGCGCCGCCGACGTGTTCCGCGGGCCGCGGTCGGGTGCGCTGGCCTGGGATCTGTCGCCCGAGCTGCCGGACGGCGCCTACTCGCTTTGCTGGCGCGCCACCCAGCGCGGCATCACCTATCCCGACGGCCCGCCCGCGTGGCGGACCCTCCCGCTGACGCTCGACCGGGCGGCGCCCGCCCATGTGGGCGTCGAGCTCGCTGCCACGTTGAGCTGCGCCGAGGTGGACCCACCGATGACCGACCCGCCCGTGACCAGGCACGCCGATCAAGCCTGGAAAATGACCGGTTCGTCAGATGAAGCCGTGCGGTATCGCGTGGGCGTGCTGCCCGCGGGTCTGCTCCCTGACTTCGATGTCGATGCACGCCCATGGACTCGAATTGACTGGGAGAACCCGTTTTTTGCCGCCCGGCTGTCCACCGAAGGTGAGAACGTGCTCTGGGTCGAGCTTCAGGACGAGGCCGGCAATACGACACTGATTCATGACGATATCGTCATTCTTGATCAAACACCGCCACGAATTCCCGGCTGGTCGTTTGCCGAATGCCCGCCCAACTCCACCCCCGACCCCGACGCGGATGAGTGCACGCGCACGGTTGGCGCGCTCGCGTTCACCGCCGCCGGCGGCATCCCGGTTCAACTGGGCGCGGCGGAGGGCGACACCGTCTTCGAGGTCGCGAAGGTGGGCACCATCAGCCCCGGTCTGGACCTGGGCGGCCTGCAATTTGCCAAGGCGGGCAGCTGCGCGCCCGATCAGCCCTGCGTGCTGAACCTGCCCCCCGAAGCCATGCCCGCTGAAGGCCTCGACGATCGGGAGACGCTGTTTGCCGTCCGGGCGGTCAGTCATGACGCCGCTTGCAATGCGCGGGTCTCGGAGTCTCGTCTGGTTGTCATCGACAAGCGAGCGCCCGAGTTCGTGGGCGACGCCGAGGTACTGCCGCCCGGCGCCTGCGGACCGGAGGGTGGCGACGTCGCCGCGGACTGCGGTGGTGCGGACGATGTGAACGGCGGGATCGACGAGATACCTGCGACCTGGGGCGAGGGGGGTCGGTCGATGTTTCGCAGTACGCAGCTCCGGCTGCGGTATCAATTGGCGAACCCCTGGCCTGCGGCGTTGGGTGTATCCGAAGACGCCCTGGTGAACATGGAGGTGGAAACCACCATCGTCAGGCCGCGGGAGTCACTGATGACCAAAGCCGGCTCCCACGCGAATCCGCTGGGCTGTGAAGCATCGCGCTGCATGGCGTTCGATGCCATCGAGGTCACTGAGGTCGAGCAGCACGCTTGTGTCAGTGCGACCGACGTAGTGGGCAATGCCGAAAAGTATCGAGGGTGTG
>JAGQJJ010000281.1 GCA_020430675.1 Myxococcales bacterium | reverse complement strand
GGCAGCCAGCGCCTCGGCGATCTGCACCGCGTTGGTCGCCGCGCCTTTGCGCAGGTTGTCGGCCATCACCCACAAGGCGAGCCCGTTCGGCACCGAAGGATCCTGCCGCACACGGCCAACATGCACCGGATCGACGCCGGCCACGTCGTCGGCCATCGGCCGCGGCGCCGGCTCGGCATGCACGACGATGCCCGGCCAGTCGGACAGCGCGGCGTGCGCTTCCGAGACCGTGATCGGGCGCTCGAACTCGGCGTTGACGCTACAGGCGTGTCCGATGAAGACCGGCACCCGCACGCAGGTGGCGCAGACCGGCAGGCCGGGCAGGCCCATGATCTTGCGCGTCTCGTTGACCATCTTGTGCTCTTCCCGGGTAAAGCCGTCAGGCTCGAAGCGGTCGATCTGCGGGACCACGTCAAAGGCCAGTCGGCGCGGGAAGGCCTTGATGGGCGGCTCGCGGAAGTTGAGCAGCGCTACGGTCTGGTCGCGCAGCTCATCCATCGCCGCGCGACCCGCTCCAGAAGCCGCCTGGTAGGTGCTGACGACCACCCGGCGCAGCCCGGCCCGCGCGTGCAGCGGGGCCAGCGCGACCACCATCTGAATCGTCGAACAATTGGGGTTGGCGATGATGCCATGGTGCTCGGCCAGCGCGGGCGCGTTGACCTCGGGCACCACCAAGGGCACCTCGGGGTGCATGCGGAACGCGCGGCTGTTGTCGACCACGATCGCGCCGGCCGAGACGGCCTTCGGCGCGTACTGCTCGCTGATGCTGGCGCCCGCCGAGAACAGGGCGAGGTCGACGCCGGTGAAGCTGTCGTCGCCAAGCACCTCGACGGGCACCTCTTCGCCCCGCCACTCGATGGTGCGCCCGGCCGATCGGGCCGAGGCCAGCGGCACGACTCGCTCGACCGGCAACGTGCTCTCCGCCAGGACGGCGAGCATCTCTTCGCCAACGGCGCCGGTCGCGCCCGCGATCGCAACGACCAATCCACGATGCACCAAGAGAACCTCCAACAGTGTGTGTCGGGCGTCGACCGCCAGACCATAGGGGCAGGGCTTGTTCGACGTCAACCGCCCGTTCGGCCTGCGAAATGCCCGAGATCGCATTGCGATGAACACGGTGCTCGGGCCAGCATGCGACGGCCTGCGTTGGAGTGTGTTTTGCGTCAACGGTCCGCCGTTTTGCTGCTCGGCCTCGCGTTGTCGATGGCGGCGGGCTGCGACGAGTCGGCTGCGACGAACGACGAGCCGTGTCGCATTGAGGGCGTCGGGGCCGGGCCCTGCTGCCTCATCATCTGGCCCGGCGGCCGGCAGGAAGGCGGCGTCTGTGTCGACGGGCGCTGCGAAAACGCCAACACAGGGGGGGCGGGCTCCCAGTGCGCGCCCCCGGATGCAACCGCCGACGCGGCGCCGCTCGCGGATGTCGCGGTGCCCGTCGACGTCGCGCCAACGCCGACGGGCGATGGGCTACACAGCGACGCCGTCGGGCCGGACGCGATCGCCGACCAGGACTTGGCCGGCGACTCCGCGATCGATGCCGAGCCGAACCCATGCGCGATCATCTGCGATCCGGGCGAGCGCTGCGATCCGGCGTCGGGCACCTGCGTGTCGCGGCACTTCGGGGTGCCCGGCGGCGCCTGCGAGGCCGAGGGCGATTGTCACGTCGGCGACTGCTTGAGTCAGGCGGCCACCGCAGGCGCCGTGCCGGGCGGTTTCTGCTCGGTGCAATGCGCCGATGACGGGGTCTGTGCGGGCGGCGCGTGCGTGCCCGTGGAGCAGGGTCGCGTCTGCTTCGAGCGCTGCGACGAATTTGGCGGCTGCCGTCCGCGTTGGACCTGTGCGCCGCCAACACGCGACCGGGCGGCGATCTGCGTCGTGGACTGCCGGGTCGCCGGTTGCCCAGGCCAGGGGCGCTGCGACGCGTCGTCTGGGGCCTGCGAACCAAGCGAAGTGCCGTGCCGCTACGACTGCGCCGTTGGCGAACACTGCCTCGACGGGCGTTGCGTCCGCCTCGATGGCAGCTGCGTGACCGACTACCACTGCCCAGCGGGCGTGACCGCCTGCGTCTTCGGGCGCTGCCTGCCCGTGGAGGGCACGCCGTGCGCCCAGGTGGACGACTGCGACGCCATTCAGCGATGCGTGGGCGACGATGGCGTGGGCATCTGCGCGCTTGCCTGCGCGGCCGACGGCGACTGCCCGGCCCATCGCGTCTGTCGAGCCGACCTTGGCGCCTGCGCCTACGAGCCTTGCGGCGGCGACTCGGCCAACGGCGCGCTGCTGGGGCCGTGCCGCTTCGGCTCGGCCGGGCGGCCTGGCACCTGCCTGCCCCTGGGCAACCAGGCGCCCCGACCCGGCCTGGGTTATTGCATCGAAGCCGGCATCGCCGAAACGGGGGAACCCTGCGACGCGCAGAGCGATGGCCGGACGCCGCGCGATCGGGCGGTGCAATGTGCGCCGGGGCGCGTCTGCGAAGGCGATCCCGACGACCCGCTGGACCCGGCGCCCGGCGAACAGGGGCGCGGTCGATGCGTGGCGCTGTGCGCACCGGGCGATGCCGCCATCTGCGTCGCCGACGAGGTCTGCGTCGAGTTGGGGGCGCCCGACGAGGGCCGCTCGGTCGGGGCCTGCCTGCGCAGCGAGTGCGACGCGCTGGCGCCCGCCGGCTGCGGCATCGGCGGACGATGCGAGCCGTACGCGCTGACCGACCGCGCGGGGCGCTGCGTGCCGTCGGGTGCGGCGGCGATCGACGAACCGTGTGCGGCGACCGCCGACTGCGCCGGCCGCGCCATTTGCATCGCGCGAGCCGACGGCCCCGCCTGCGCAGCCCTTTGCGACCCGCAGCAAGCCGACGCCTGCGAGCGCAGCCGCTGGTGCTACGCCGAACCGGAGTGGGCGCTGGGCATCTGTCTGTAATCGCTGGCGAAAGGTCGTGACGGCATCACGCCGAACCCGGCCTGGGCGCGAGGGCTGAGCAGGGAGACCAACAGGCGGCGCGTCTGAACAGGATCGACACGCGCCGGCAATCGTGGTGCCGCCCGGCGATCGCCGCGACGGCGCCGCCGGGATCAGCAAATCGAGATTCGCTCGGGCTGGCCTGGCGTTCGCGGCGACGCCGCGAGGCGTCAGAACGTGATGCCGTCGCCGCCGAGCTTGAGGTTGAGCTTCTTCTTTTCGCCCGAAGCGCCATCGCCGTCGGCTTTCTTGTCTCCACCGCCTGCCTTGCGGCGGGCGCGGCGGCTCTTCTTGGCCGCCACCTTCTCGGGCGCGGCGTCGGGCGGGCTCGCGTCGGGCGGCGCGGCGTCGGGCTCTTCGTCATCGAGCGCAGCGACCGCAGCCGCTGGCGGAGGGGGCGTCACCGGCGGAAGCTCGGTGACGGCCGGCACCGTCGCCACCGGCTTTGGCTGCTCGACCGGACGCAGGATCAAGACGATGGCGACCGCGGTCAGACACAGCACGGGCAGGCCGACAACAACGAGGTAAAAACCCGTGCCGCGCCCCTGCGGTTCGGCCGGAGCCTGGGGCTGCACCACTTGGGCGAAGACCGGCTGCACCGGCTCGGGCTCGTCGACGATCTCGCCTCGGGCGATGCGCTCGGCGCGGTCGATGGCGCGGGCCTTGGCCTCACGCTCTTCGGCCGCCGCTCGACGACGCGCCTCTTCGGCAGCGAGACGGGCCTCAACCTCGGCCCGCCGCTGCGCGTCCTCCTGCTCCCGCGCGCGGCGCTCGGCTTCTTCGGCCTGTACCCGTTGCGCTTCGAGACGCGCCGCCTCAGCGGCGGCCTCTTCATCCACGCTGCCGCGAATATCGGCGAGCAGGGACTCGGCATCATCAATGAATGAGCTCGACTTCTTCGCAGGGGCCTGCGCCACGGGTCGAGCCGCGGGCGCGGGCTGATCCGCGGTGATGTCCTTCAGCTCCTTGAGCGTGAAGAGAACCGAATTCTCTTTGCGTTCCGCCGCCATGGCGCTCCCGTCGACGAGGCAGGTCGGCGGCGACGCCGACGCTCGGTCGTAGGCCTGCGCACGCGCAATGCGTCGCGCCAGACACGTATCGAGGTTGGCTAAGAAGTCTACGGGAGCCGCGCAGGAGCGTCAAGGTGGGGCCGATCGCGGCGCCGGTGCAATTTCCCGCACTTGTGGGCGCCCCCCGCGCGCGGATATTGCACGGCACACCTGTATACCCCATACTGCGCGGGCTCCGGCGGATGCCACCGGCGCCGGGACGGGAGACTGATGGCCAAGGACAAGAAGAAGAAGGCGCAGACGGACGAGGCGGCCCCTGAGGAAACCTCGACGAGCGCGGCCGAGACGAACGACGCGGATCCGGTCGTGCCGGAGGCCAAGGCGAAGGCCGACGCGGACGCCGACAAGGGCGGGAAGCGCAAGAAGGCGGCGGCGACAAAGGCGGCCGCGTGGCCGGTCGAGCGCGACCATGGCAGCGTGACCCGCATGCTGGTCAGCGCCGCCAACGCCGAGGTTGACCTGTCTGAGCCCGAAGAAGCGCGGCGCTCGAACGCGCTGAATCTGTCGCTGCTGGTGCTGCTGATCGCGGTGAGCGCGGTGGGGGTCTGGCGGCTGGCTCTGGTGTCGTCGGAAGACGCGCTGGCGGCCAAGCGGGCCGAGCGCGAGGCGGTTGAAGAGGCGCATCGCGCCGAGTTGATGGCCAAGCAGAAGAAGTACGGTGTGCTGCGCATTGAGAGCACGCCGCCGCAGGCCGTGGTCATCAAGGATGGCGAGAAGTTGATCGCCGAGGTGGCCGCGGCCACCGCGATTCCGGCCGAGGGCGCGCCTGCGGAGGGTCAGCCCCCCGAAGCGGGCAAGGCCCCCGAAGCGGGCAAGGCCCCCGAAGCGGGCAAGGCCCCCGAAGCGGGCAAGGCCCCCGAAGCGGGCAAGGCCCCCGAAGCCGGTGCTGCACCGGCCGAAGGTCAGCCGGCGCCGGGCGAGACCAAGAAGCTCGTCGGCATGACGCCGATGAACATCATGAACCTCGACATCGCGCAGACCTACAGCATCCGGCTGGAGAAGGATGGCTACGAGCCCTTCGAGTTCAGCGTCGCACAGCACCTGTGGACGAAGGATCCGGTCTCGGGCGAGTACAAGTTCTTCAAGATGATCGAGCTGACCCCGAACGTCTGCGAGTACTGGTTCCTCTACGACGCCAAGAAGCGCAAGGAGGTCCAGTTCCCGGGCGAGACCGGCAAGGACGACTGCACCACGCACTTCGACGAGGCCACCCAGCAGGGCGTGTCCGTCACCGAGTGCACCTGCAAGATCCCGCCCGAAGGCATCACGCCCGAGAACAAGTAAGCGGCCCCGCCGGGCGTTGTCCGGGGGCGCGCTGCGCCGCCGATGGGGAGCGCCCGTGCAGGTCTCGACCTCCAACAAGATTGTCTGTCTGGCCCGCAGCTTTCGGCTGCACGCCGCTGAGCTGGGCAATGAAGTGCCCGGCGAGCCGCTGTACTTCCTCAAAGCACCCAGCGCGGTCATCGGACCAGGCGACGCCATCGTGTTGCCGCCTGAGAGCGGTGATGTGCAGCACGAGGCGGAGGTGGCGATCATCATCGGGCGACGTTTGTCCCGGGCCGATGAGGCCGAGGTCGAAGCGGCGATCGCCGGGTGGACGGTGCTCAACGACGTCACCGCCCGCGATGTGCAAAAGGCCGATGGGGGCCGCTTCACGCGCGCCAAGGGCTTCGACACGTTTTGCCCGATCGCCGACACGCAGTTGCCGAAGCTGGACTGGCGATCGGCCCGCGTGCAGTGCTTCGTCAACGGAAAGAAGCGGCAGGATGGTGGGTTGAGCGACCTGCTCTGGCCGCCCGCGGTCGCCGTGGCCGCGATCTCGAAGGGCATGACCTTGCGGCCAGGCGATGTGGTCTCGCTGGGCACGCCCGCTGGGGTTTCGACCCTTCAGCCGGGCGATGACGTCGAGGTCCGGCTCGTCGATGGCGCCGGTGCCATCGACG
>JAGQJJ010000280.1 GCA_020430675.1 Myxococcales bacterium | reverse complement strand
CTACCATGCCATGCGGCTCATCGGCCATGATGGCAACATCCCTGGCTATACCAGCGTGCTGCTGACGGTGCCCGAGCTGGGCTTCGGCGCCACGCTGCTCATCAACGCCGACGCCCAGAATCAGGCGTTGGCCAATTGCATCGTGCCCTTGATCGCTGGCCTCGATGGTCTGCCGGGGCCGGTCGATCCGCCGGAATACGCGCCGCGCCCCGAGACCTTCGTCGACTATGTTGGCGACTACGATGGCACCCCGAATGTTGGGCCAATGCACGTCGAGTTGGCCGAGAATGGCCGACTGCGCGTCTCGATGCCTGTGCTCGACGGCGCAGACGTCCCTTACAACCCCGTGCTGCAACCGATCGGGCGCGATGCCTTTGTGATGACGATCCAGGGCACGCAATTGCCTTGGACCGGGCTGCGCGTGGAGGGCGAAGCGGCGATCCGCTATCTGCGCACTCGCCTCTTCGTCGGGACGCGCGCCGAAGGGGCGCCGAAGAAGGCCCGGCCCCACGCCGAGGCGCTGCGCCGCCAATTGGTCCCGCCGCTGCTGGGTCCGCCTATGTGGTTGCCGTTGCGCTGAACCGGCGGCGTCGCGCGCCTTCTTGTAGGTCAGCACCGGGCTGAGCGCCGCCACGACGCCGCAGGTCGGCGACGACCCGCTCGATGTCTTTGTAGGCCTGCGGCGCCTCTTCGCAGAGCGGCTCGCGATCGTCGCAGATGACATGGCCGCCGAGCGCGGTCTGGCGCTGGTCGTCGGGGCCGAAGCGCCGCGAGAGCCGCCGGCGAATCGTATCCATTTGACCGCCAGGGGCGTATGTTGATTGGGGGACGGGAGGTGCGCGATGAAGCGAAACCTGTCCTTGGGCGCCGCGCTGCTGGTTCTATGGGCCGTGGGCTGTGATGACCTCAGCGAGGCGGTGGACGATGGCGTTTTCCTGGTGCCGGCCGACGCGGCATCGATGATCGACGCCGCTTCGGTGTTTGACAGCACGGTTGATCGAGAGGTCGAGCTGATCGACACCGGTCCCGCCGATGCAGCGCCAGACGAGGCGACCGACATGAACACCCCGCGGCCGCCGCCGCCACCCTACGACGCGCTGGAAGACTGCCTCGCCGAGCGCATCGCGATGACGCCGGCGACCGGCGCCGCCGCAGCGGTCGTTCGGGACGGTGCGGTGGTCTATGCGGGCGGTGTGGGCACGCGCGGGCCGCGCGATGGTCGGCCCGTCGAAGCGACCACGCTGTTTCGCTTTGCGTCGATCGTCAAGGGCATGACCGCGTTGGCGGTGTTGTCCGAGGTCGGCGCCGGCCACCTCGCGCTGGACGCTCGCGTCGTCGACGTGGTGCCCGAGTTGGCGGCCAACGCCGATCCGCGCTGGCAGGCGCTCACCGTACGTCATCTGATGACCCATCAGGGCGGCCTGTTCAACTATCTGGCGTTCGAGCGAGAGGTGTGGCCCGAAAGCCGCCTCCATGACTTCCTCACCAGCCCGGAGTTTGCCCGCTCGGCCTATTTCATGGTCGATCCGGGTACCTTCTACAACTACTCGAACGCCAACTACATGCTCGCCGGGCTGGTCGCCGAGACATCGGCCGGCATGCCTTACCGCCAGGTCATGCGCGAGCGCGTCTTTGCGCCGCTGGGCATGACTCGGGTCTACTTCACCGCCGACGACGTGCGGACGGACGGGGACTATGCCATCGGGGTGAGTGAAAACGACGCCGGCGTCCTGTACGAGCACCGGCCTGGTGCCTACGACGCGGTCTGGGCCTGGCCGGCGCTGCTGGGGTGGGCTTCGGCGGCGGACCTGGCACGGTATGTCCAATACATCATCGACGGCGAGGCCCCGGTCGTTGACGGCGCGCTTTGGCAGGCATGGCGGTCGCCGCAGGTCCTGGCCGAGTCAACCGCCGGGCCCGCCTGGTATGGTTATGGCTTGGCGATCCTCGACCACTTGCCATTGGGTGTCACCGCTCATCCCACGCCAGTGATCTTCCATGACGGCTTCATCTTCGGCTATTCCAGCCTGCTGGTCACATTGCCCGAACTGGGCTTCGGCGCCGTGCTGCTCATCAACACTGACCTCGAGCAAGCGGCGCTGGCCAACTGCCTCGTGCCACTGATGGCCAGCCTCGATGGCCTGCCGGCTGCGGTCGAGCCGCCGCCCGAGTGGTCGCCCCGGGCTGAGACCTTCATCGACTATGTCGGGGAATATGAGGGCACCCCCAATGTGGGGGCGAGCCACGTCGAACTGACTGAGGACGGTGGGCTGCGCATCTCGCTGCCGGACCTCGATCGGGTTGGCATGCCTTACACACCCGAGTTGACGCCGGTCGGCCATGACACCTTTCTGCTGAGTCTTGAGGGCGTACCGCTTCTGTTGACGGGGCTGCGCACCGAGGGCGAGGCGGCGATCCACTATCTGCGCACGCGGGTCTTTGTGGGCACGCGCGTCGAGGGCGCTCCGAAGCGGGCTCGGATTGATCCCGACGCGCTGCGGCGCGCGCTGGCCCAGCCACCGCCCGGTCCGTCGATCTGGTCGGCGTTGCAGTGAACCGGCGGCTCAGCGCGCCTTCTTGTAGGTCAGCACCGGGCTGAGCACCGCCAGAATGCGGCAGGCGCCGACGCTGATCAGGTCGGCGACCACCCGCTCGATGTCTTTGTAGGCCTGCGGCGCCTCTTCGTACAGCAGGTCGCGGTCGTCGCAGATGACATGGCCGCCGAGCGCCGTCTGGCGCAGGTCTTCGGGCGAGAAGCGCCGCGACAGGCGGGGGCGGCATTCGCTGCGGCGCCATTTGCGGCCGGCGCCGTGGGCCAGCGACCAGCCGAATTCGGTCGTGTCTTCGGCGGGCTGCACCAGATAGCTGATGGCGCCCCGCGAGCCGGGGATGAGCACCGGGCCTTCGTCGGCGGGCGCGGCGCCTTTGCGGTGCAGCCAGCCCTCGGGGCGGCGCACGACGTGGTTGTGCACGCGGTCGAGCAGCCGGGTGCCCTCGCCGCGCACGGCGTCGAGCAGGCGCTCGGCGATGACCACGCGGTTGACGCGCGCCCAGGTGATCGCGGCGTCGTGCGCTTCGAGGTAGGCGGCGCACTCGGCCGAGTCATCGGCGAGCGGCTCGGCGCCGCGCACGTCGGTGTGCTGGCGCAGGATGGCCTCGCCGAGCCCCCGCGAGCCGCTGTGCACCAGCGCGCAGAGGCGGTCGGTGCTCAGGCCCAGGTCGAAGGCGGCACCGTCAACCACGGCGGTCACCCGCAACAGCTCGGCGAAGTGGTTGCCGCCGCCCACGGTGCCCAGCGCGTCGTTGAATTCGGCGATGTCATCAACTGCGAGCCCGGCCGCTTCCAGCCGCGCCTGGGCATTGCCCTCCCAGTCATCGCCCATCGACCGCACGCGCCGGGCCCATTTGTCGAGCTTGGGTTTATGCGCCGGCAGATCGGTCGACCAGAGCGCCATGCCGCAGCCGATGTCATTGCCTACCAGATGCGGATAGATGCAGCCCTCGGTCAGCGCGGCGATGCCGATGGGGTGGCCCTTGCCCGGGTGCAGGTCGGGCTGGCCGACCACCCGCTGCATGCCCGGCAGCGCGGCGGTCTGCGCCAACTGGCGCAGCGCGTCGCCTTCGATCCAGCTCTCGTGCGAGGCGATGAGCGTTGCGTTCGGTGCGATGGTGCGCAGGGTCTGCATCGCCGCCAGGGTACAGGGACGGCCGCTCAGGTCAACGTGCGCGGCACCTTGCCGTCGACGATGAAGCGGATGGCGTTGTGGCAGCTTCGCGCAAGCCACCGCTGGCGGATGGGCGAGGCGGCCAGGCGGGCGAGCGCCAGCAGCGGTTCGGGGCGGCCCAGCTCGGCGTGCTCAGCGAAGGCCACCGCCGTCGTCTTGATCAGGTGCGCGACCACGATCGGCACGGGGTGGCCGTCGCGGATCGGCAGGTCTTCGAACAGCGCCTTCAGCGGGCCGACCGGTTCGCCCGCGCGCAGGTACCCGGCGGTGGCGTCGACCGCGCGGTCGGCCTGGTGATCGAGGATGTCGGTGCGGATGCCTTCGATCGAGCCGATATGCGGCTTGATCAGCCGGCGCCGGTCGGGCGGGTCGTCGAGCGCGCCCGCGTTCTGAATGAACCGCGCCGCCTGGAAGAGCAATGCCAGCGTCGTCGGCGCCCGATGCCGGCGCAGGGCCTGGCGCACGGCGTGCGCAAACGTGAACGGGTGCGTCACGTCGAGCCAGCCGTCCTGCACGTCATCGCGACCGTCGATGCGCACGTCGAAGCGCAGCAGGCGCTCGGAGGCAGCCAGCACCAGGGCGCCGGCCAGGGCGTCGACCGGCACGCCCTCGCCCAGCCGCGTGGCGATCGCCGCCAGCGCCTCGTCGCGGGTGCCATCGAGCAGCGCGGCGACCGCCGCTTCATCGGGCTCGGCCGCCTCATCGGTCTGCCGCGCCCAGAAGGCCTCGAACCCCGGGCGATAATCGGCCATCGCCTTGCGCCACGCCGACCACTCGGGCAGCACCTCTTCGCGGGTCGCGTTCACCAGCCGCGCCACCAATCCGGGCAGAATCTCGACCGCGTGGTGCCAGCCCGCGGCTTCGAGCAGGTCGAAGGCTTTGGTCGAGTAGATGAGCGCGTGCCCGAAATCGAGGAAATGCGCCGCGCAGCCTTCGATGAACCAGGGCTCCAGATCGGCCCGGGTCGCGCCGTTGGCCAACGCGCCGCGCAGCAGGCCCTCGGCCTCGTCGAGTTGCTCCGCTTCGACCGCGTCGAGGAACCGTTCGCGCGCTTTCGCCGAGTCGGGCCCGGGATCGATCAACGGCGCCTCGGGCCGGCGGGGCAGGCGGATCATGCGCTCGGCGGCCAGCTCAAACGGCTGCACCAACGGAAAGACCGCGCGTTCGCCGGGGTAGCGGTCGACCAGGCCCAGCACATCGAAGGCCACCGGCAGAATATGCGTCGTGCCCCACTCGCTGCGCTCGGCGTCGATGCGCGCCGCGGCGACCGCGATCTCGGCCGGCGCCGCCCCCGCGCGCAGCAGACGCACGATGTCGCGCGCCGCCTGGCCGTCGCGGCCTTCGATGACCGCCTGCTCCAGCGAGGCAAACGCCGCCTTCTGCAACGCCACCGGATCGGGCGGCGCGACCTGCACCTCGACGCGCCCCTCGCGAATGCGCACCGGATAGGTGCCCACCGCCTCGCCTTTGGCGCAGGCGCCGTCGCGCAGGTCGAACTTGAAGTTGTGCCAGCAGCACGTCAGCGTGCAGCCGCTGACCGCGCCTTTGCTGAGCGGATAGCCCTCGTGCGGGCAGGCGTCGTCGAGCGCAAACACGCCGTCATCGGTGCGCACCAGCGCCAGGCGGCGGTCGCTCACGCGGGCCAGGGTCGGCGTGCTTTGGGGCAGGGCATCAAGCGCGGCGGCGTCGTGCCAGGGGGCGTCAGACATTGGGGGCTCCTCTCTTCACGTCGCGCCCAGCATGCGCCAGCGCCCCGCGCGAAACCAGCGGCCGGCCAATCCGTTGGCGACATGCCCGCGCTTTGGCCGGATTTGGCGATCGGGTGCAAAGTCCTGCCCTTGCTGCCGCAGCGTCCGCTCCGTAGGGTCGGCGCGAAAAAATCGACTCTGACGTCCCGACGGCCCGTACCGGCTGCGGAAACGGAGGCCGAATGACCGCGATGCCGAGCAGCCCCCGGGCAAAGCCCCCTGCTGCGCCAGCCGAATCACCGCCATCGGCGGTGTTGCTCACCGCTCGGCGTAGCGCTGCTACGCCTTCGGGTTTGCGCCTTGCCGCTGACGGCGCCTCGCCCGGCTCGCGACGGGGACTTTCCCCGGGTTCTGCTAGATGCCCCGGACGGAAGTGCCAATCCGGTGTCGACGACCGGGAACGCCGATGCCGGCGTTGCTCCTCCTCGACGTGCCTCCAGCACGCCTTCGTCGTCGCGCCTTGGCCTCGACGCCCCCGGCGCGCCGCCACCGTATCGTCATTCTCGTCCGGGTCATCTAGCC
>JAGQJJ010000279.1 GCA_020430675.1 Myxococcales bacterium | reverse complement strand
TCGTTTGTCGACCCACTCGCCGGCAGCTACGCGGTCGAGATGCTGACCGACCGCCTCGAAGGGCAGGCCCGCGATTACATCGCCCGCATCGACGAGCTGGGCGGCATGATCCCCGCCATCGAACAGGGCTTCGTGCAGCGCGAGATTCAAGACGCGGCCTATCGTTACCAGCTCGCGGTCGAGAAGCGCGAAGCCATCGTGGTCGGCGTCAACCGCTTCACGGAAGACGAAACCGGCGACGTCGAGATCCTCAAGGTCGACCCGGCCCTCGAGCGCGCGCAGCAGGCGCGCGTGAAGGCCTGGCGGGCAAAGCTGGCCGAAGAGGTCGTCCGCACCCAGCGCGCGCGCTTGATCGAAGGCGCCCGCGGCGACGCCAACCTCATGGCGCGCATCGTCGACGCCGTGGAAGCCGGCCTCACCGTGGGCCAGATCTGCGGCGCGTTGGAGACGGTCTTCGGCCGCTATGCCGAGCCCGTCTTCCTATGACCGACTGGCTGCCGCCCGAGCAGCTCGCGACCCGCAAATTCCCCATCGTCGGCGAGCGTACGCCATCCCCCGAAGCGCTCGATCCCGCGCGTTGGTCGTTGACGGTCAGCGGCGCCGTCGAACACCCCTTCGTCTGGCGGTGGGGCGACCTGCAAGCGCAGCCGACGACCGAAATGCTGATGGACGTGCACTGCGTGACGCGCTGGTCGCATCGCGCCCGGCGGTTCGGCGGCTTCCCCCTCGCCACGCTGCTGCGTCAGGCAACCCCGCGATCCGAGGCGCGTTTTGTCGCGTTCACCGCGTGGTCGGCGCGCGGCCATGACACCTCGTTGCCGCTCGACTACGCGCTGACGCATTGCTGGCTGGTCACGCATGCCGACGGCGCGCCGCTCGCGACCAGCCACGGCGGGCCGCTGCGCGTCGTGACGCCGGGGCGCTACTTCTACAAAAGCCTCAAATGGGTGGCCCGCGTCGAGTTGCTGACCGAAGACCGCCTCGGCTATTGGGAGCGCACCGACGGCTATCACAACCACGCCGACCCGTGGCCCGGCGATGAACGCTATGTCTCCGGCTCGCTCGACGCTGCCGAGCTGACACGCTTCCGCGAGGCCACCGACCACGAGCGTTGGCGCGGCCGCACGCTGCGCAGCCTCGATCTGCGCCGCTGGAAGCCCCGCGTGTCGACGCTCGGCGCGCTGCAACTCAAGAACTGCGACCTGCGCGGCGCCGACCTGCGCGGCGCCGACCTGCGCGGCGCCAACCTCACGCTGAGCGACCTGCGCGGCGCCGACCTGCGCGACGCCGACCTGCGCGACGCTGATTTGGAAGGCGCGCGCTTCGCCGGCGCCGACCTGCGCGGCGCGCGACTCGACAACGCGGCGTTGACCGCCACCTGCTTCTTCGATGACCAACAGGAAGCCCGCGTCGACGGCCTCGCGACCGGCGGGGCAACCGGCCTGCTCGAAGATCAGCAGGCCTGGCTCAAGGCCCGGGGCGTGCGCTGCTCAGAGGGGTGAGAGCTCGTCGAAGCGGCAGCCGAGCGGCTGGTCCTGCTCTTCGACGTGCACTTCCAACGAATGGCCGTTCGCGCTCAGCGCGCTGACCCGACCGGCCGTTTCGCCGCCCTCGGCGCCGACCCCGCGCAGGTCGACCAGCGATCCATGGCGCGCGGTGCCATGCACCTCCTTGGCGAAGCTCAGGGTCAGATCGGCGGCCCGCAAGGTGACCGGCGCGTCGAGCACCAGATCCACCTGCCCGTCGAAGCGATAGTGGCACTGCACCACATGCGGTGCCAGCAGCTTGTCGAGCGGCACGCGCGCCAGACCGAACGCCATCGAGAGTCGCTGGGCGGGGCTTTGGAAGAGCTGATGGAACTTCCGCTGCTCGGCCTTCTGGCGCTTCTCTTCTTCGCCGGCCTCTTCCTGTTCTTCTTCGCGCTCTTCTTCGACCGCCTCTTCGCGCTCGGCGGCCTTAGCCGTGTCTTTCGTGCTCATGGCCCCATGCTGGCGCAAGTGGCGGCGCCGGCGCAACGCCCTCTGCGCGCCGGGTTTACGATTTTACTATTCGCTTGACCAACGAAAACTGCGCGGCTAGCTTGGCCGCGGGGAACCTGCCCGCCGAGACGGCAGGACGTGATTCGACTCCGGCTTCGGCCTCAGCTCATGGAGACGACCGATGCGCGCCTTCTCACCCACCCTGGCCCGCGGCATTCTGTTGCCGCTCGCGCTGCTCGCCGCCCTCGCCGGCTGCGACGATGACGCGGAGACCGCCGCCGACGCGGCGATGCAGCCGCCTGACACCGCGACGGCCACCTGGCATCAAGACGTCGCGCCCATCGTGATGACCCAATGCGCCACATGCCATGTCGCGGGTGGCGTCGCGCCCTTCCCGCTCGACTCGTACGAATCGGCGCGCAACATGTCGGCGCCGGCGCTGGCGGCGATCGAGGCAGGCCGAATGCCGCCGTGGATGCCCGGCACCGAGTGTCGCACCTTCGCCAACGCCCGCGTGTTGAGCCCGGCCGAGAAAGACACCTTCCGCGCGTGGGTCGAGGCCGGCGCGCCAGAGGGCGATCCCGCGACCGCGGCGCCGATCGACCTGCCCGAGCCGGTGACGTTCGAGCCGACCGACACCGTGGTGCCCGACGAGCCCTACACCCCGCCCGACGACGTCGAAGACGACTACCGCTGCTTCATCCTGAGCCGGGAGTTCCCCGAAGACACCTACCTGCGCGCGAGCCAGGTCTACCCCGACGCGACCGCCATCGTGCACCATGTGCTGGTCTATTCCATGACCGCCGACCAGGTGCCCGGCCTGCTCGAAGCGGATGCCGCCGACGAGGGGCCAGGCTACGCCTGCTTTGGCAGCCCGCTGCCCGACGGCACCGGCGATCTGCTCAACCGTGGCCGCGCCGGCATGCCCAACCAGGTCGGCAACTGGGTGCCCGGCGCGTCCCCCTGGCTGATTCCCGACAATCAGTCGGTGCGCATCGAGGCCGGCAGCCGCATCGTGATGCAGGTGCACTACAACCTGCTCGCGGCGCCCCCCGAGCCCGATCAGACCCGCATGGACATGCGGCTGACCAATGAGCCCACCGAACTGCTCACCTATCAACGACCGTTGATGGTGCGCACGCTCGACATTCCCGCGGGCGAAGCGAATGTCAGTCAGTCGCTGGACTTCAAGAACTATGGCAACGCGCCGGTCACCATCACCGGACTCGGCGCGCATATGCACTTGCTGGCGACCGAGCAGCATTCCACCGTCCATCGCGCCGATGGCAGTGAAGAGTGTCTCTTGAGCATCGATGACTGGGACTTCGCATGGCAGGAACACTACGAGTTGCCCGAAGATGGCTGGGTGAGCCTGGCGCCGGGCGACACCATCACCCTGGAGTGCGTCTTCGACAACTCAGCCGGCAATCAGCCCTTCGTCGACGGCCGTCGCATCGAGCCGCGCGATGTGGGGTGGGGCGACGGCACGCTCGATGAGATGTGCATGCTCTACATGACCATGGTGCGCCCGTACGAGCCGGCCGAGGTCAGCGAGGCGGCGTGCGCGCCGGCCGCAACGACCTGCGTCGATGCCTGCGCCGCCGAGGGCGTGCCCAGCGCCGAGTGCCTCATCCGGTGCGGCGGCGGCCCCGTGTGCACCTTGTGCGCCTTGCAGTCGACCGCGGGCTGCGGAGCCGCCGACTGCGCGCCCACCTTGGTCGCCCTCCGCGAGAACCCCTGCCTGCAGACGTGTTTCCTGACCGTCAACATGCTCGGCGGCGATCCGACCCTGTGCCTGCAGGAGCGATGCCCCGAAGCCTTCGGCGCGCTCTCGACCTGCCTGTCGGGCGTGATCGACACCGGCAATTGTGACGCGCCGATCGAAGAGACCTGCGGCCTGCGGATGCACCGCTGATCGGATCAGCCGATCATGAGCAGCGCCTTGGCCGCGCCCAAGGCGAGCAGGGCGCCCAGCGGCAGCGTGGCCACCCATGCCAGCAGGATGCCACCGGCCACCCGCCAGTCGGCGCTGCCACTCCAGCAGCCGATGCCAAAGATGGCACCCGTCGAGACATGGGTGGTGGAGACGGGCGATCCCACCAGCGAGGCACCGATGACCAGCGCGCTGGCGATGCCATTGGCCAGGAAACCCTGGCCGTGGTTCATCGAGGTGATGCGATGGCCCAGCGTCTCGGCGAGGCGGCGCGAGTGCAGCAGGCCGCCGGCGGCCATGACCGCGGCGACGATGACCAATGAGACCCGCGGGTCAAGGCCCGACCAGCCGGCGGCGACCAGCAGCGCCAGCACCTTCGGGGTGTCATTGAGGCCACGCGCGAAGCCGAGCGCAAACGCTGAAGTCAAATGCGCCGCGTCGACCAGGCGCTGGGCCGAGACGCCGACCAGCGTGCCCGCGTAGCTGCGATCGCAGGCCGCGCCCTGCGCGACGGTGAGCCGCGTACCGGTACGGCGCAGGATGAGCGCGCCGCTGTCGGTGATCGAGACCGGTTCGACGATGCCTTCGACGCATAGGCAGGTGGTCGGCTCGACGCCCAGACGCCGTCGAAGCCAGCGCGCCAGAGGATAGAGGCCCGCCGTGCCCACCAGGGCGAAGAGCGGGCTGATCAACAACGGCAGGAAGTACTTGGCGCCCAAGGCGTTCCAGGCGACGTGGCCGGGCGAGAGCGCGAGACCCGCGCCCACCAGGCCGCCGATCAGCGCATGGGTGGTGGAGACCGGCAGGCCGACGCGGGTCGCGAGCAGCACCGTCCCGCCGCCGCCGAGCGCGACCGAGACCAGAAAGACCGGCGCCTGCACGACTTCGACGGGCACGAGGCCCTTGCCGCTGAACGCGGCCAGCAGCTTGCCGGCGAGCAGGACCGATGCCAGCGACCCGGCGATCTGAGCGGCAGTGGCCAGGGTGAGCGCGCCGCGATAGCTCAGGGTGCGGGCACCATAGAGCGTCGCGGCGGCCTTGAAGTTGTCATTGGAGCCATTGGCATAGGCCAGCCCCAAGACGGCGACGATCAACAGCGCGATGAGCACCCGGTCCCCTTCCCCTCGGCGCGGCGGCCCCCGATCACCTCGGCGTCAGAACCTGGCCTGGGTGAGATTCGAGCCGCCGTCCTTCTCGATGTACCGCCGCACCAGCACGGCCTCGGCGTCGCCCAGCTTGGTGGGCGTGATCAGCTTGACCGGCAGGCGCTGCTCGTCCTGACTGATCCAGATCGTGCCCCGCCGGATCGGGCGATCGAGCATGTCTTTCTTGATGAAGCCGCCCGTGATGCGCGTCTCGACCTCAACCTTGAGGGCGTCGAACCACCCCATCTCGGTCCAGACGCGCTCGATGCCAACCGCCTTGATGTCGACCCAGCGTTCCTTGCGGCCATCCCAGACGTAGTAGTCGAAGGCATCGCCGGGCTTGAGATCCATGCGGCGCACGCCGAAGACGCTGCCGATGGCTTCGTAGAGCGGCGTCACCGCCGAGAAGTTGCGCTTGAGGGTCTTGCCGCCCTTCTCGCGCGTCGACTGCACCAGCTTGGCACGATGGTCGTAGGTGGTGTGATAGTCGATGGATTCGCCATTCTCGCGAATGTAGAAATCGGTCTTGAGCGGCAGGTAGGTCTCATCGTCAAGCAGCGCCACGTAGCGGTTCTCGACGGGGTAGAACTTGTTGAGGAACTCGCTGCTGCGCACCCAGCCGGCGAGCGGCTGCGCGCGGCGGCCCGCGTGCATCGTCGGCTCGCCCACGGCGAGGATGGCCTCGCCGGCGACGGCGTTGAACATCTTGACCTGGTAGAGCAGGCGCTCGCCGGACTCGAAGGGCCGGCGAATGAGCTTGGGCGGGTTGGCCTTGGCCTGCTTGGGCCGGCGCGTCGGCCAGCTCTGGCGCTTGGCCTTGCCGTCGGGTCGCTTGGCCGGTTTTTTGGTCGCCTTGGCCGGCTTTGCCGTGGCCTTGGCGGGCGCCTCGACCTGGGCGGGCGCTTCGGCCGCGGTGGGCACCTCGGCCGCGGGCGCCGCGG
>JAGQJJ010000278.1 GCA_020430675.1 Myxococcales bacterium | reverse complement strand
TGGGCTGCGTGGCGAAGACCCGGTAGGGCGTGTCGACGTGCAGCTCGCGCACGGCCCGCGCGCTGCCCACGTGCAGCAGCACGACGTTGGAGCGGCCGTCGGGCAGCGTCTCGCTCTGCACGACCTTGCCCACGCCGATCTCGGGGTGGATGGGCGGCGCGTCGTCGGCGTCGGTGCTGCGCCGAAAACGCACCTGACATTGCGGCACCGCGTCAAGCCCGGGCAGGCTCAGCACCTCGTCGTGCGTCAGGTCGTCGCTCCAAGGCACCGTCGCCAGCACCATCTGCCCCGCGTTGAGCAGGCCGGCGATCAGCCCCAGCGTGATCGAGCGCGGCTGCAGCTCGCCGGGCCCGGCCTTGAGCAGATCGCTCGCGCTCAGGTTGAGGCGGAACACCTCGCGCCCGCTGCTCCAAAGCGACTCTTCGAGCGCTGCGGCGAGCTGAGCCCCGGTCTGGTCGAGGTCGTCATGCACCACCAGCAACGCCGCACGATGGCCGTGTTTGGCCTCGCGCAGCGGCCGGTTGATGGCGCCCACCTCCGACGTCCACCGCACCGCTTCGTCGCTCTCCGGTTCGAGCACATCGCGCACGATGCCGCCGCCGGCCAGGTCGTAGCCGTCGACCAGCACAAAGCGGCTCGTCTCTTCCAGCTCGTGCGCCAGATCGCAGGCCAGCGGGCGGCGCAGCCGCAGGATCAGCTCGGCGACCTCGTGCCGCTCGACGCGATCGGGGTGGCCGGACTGTTTGAGCGCCGAGGCGTCGATGACCTCGACGATGCGCTCCACTTCGCACAGCCCGCTGAACGTCGCCATCTTCAGCTTGTAGGTGCGCCCGCGCCGCAGCGGTTGCCGGCCGAGCCAGAACAGGCTGGCGCGCACGCGGTTGCTGACCCGCGGCGGGTGCTCGGGGTGGGCCATCACATCGCCCCGCGCCACGTAGATCTGCTCGGCCATGGTCAGCCCGATCGACTGCCCGGCCTCCGCCTCGGTCTGGGTGGGCGACGAAAACGCCTCGATCGAGGCGATGCGCGTACGCTTGCCACTCGGCAGAAACACGACCTGATCGCCGACCTCAAACCGCCCCGACGCGATGCGGCCGGCGATGATGCGGCGGGTATCGCCCTGGCGGTTGAAGCGGTAGACGTCCTGCACCGGCATGCGCAGCGGCTGCTCGACCAGCGCCGGCGCCTTGCGGAAGGCGTCGACCGCGCCCAGCACGCTGGGGCCATCGTACCAAGGCGTATTCGCCGAGGCGCTGATGATGTTGTCGCCGGCCAGGGCGCTGATGGGCACCCAGGCCGAAGGCGTGATGCCGATCTGGCTCAAGAAGGCCGCATACTCGGCGCGAATGGCCTCGAAGACCTCGCGCTGGTAGCGCACGCGGTCGAGCTTGTTCACCGCGACGATGATCTGGCGAATGCCGAGCAGCCCGAGCATGTAGCCGTGCCGGCGGCTGTTCTCGCGCACGCCTTCATGGGCGTCGATGAGCAGCACCGCCGCTTCGGCGCGGGCCGCGCCCGAGATCATGTTCTTGAGGAACTCGATATGCCCCGGCGCGTCGATGATGATGTAGTCGCGGGCCGCACTGCGAAAGAAGCAGCGCGCGGCGTCGATGGTGATGCCCTGGTCGCGTTCGGCTTCGAGCGCGTCGAGCAGAAACGCATACTCGAAGTGCTTGCCCTGGCGCGCGCAAAGCTCGCGCACCTGGGCGATCTTGGCCGGGTCGATCGACTCGGTGTCGGCCAGCAGGCGGCCGACCAGGGTCGACTTGCCATGGTCCACATGGCCGACGATGACGATGTTCATCTGCTCGCGCGCGGCGCCGAGCGATGCCTCGGTGGAAGCGACGCTCATCGTCTGCCTCACATATAGCCATCGCGGCGCAGCTTCTCCATCGCGTGCGGATCTTCCTGATCCTGCGCGCGCCCGGAGCGCTCAGCCACGTTGGTCGTCTTCAGTTCGACGATGATCTCATGCGGCGTGCAGGCCCCCGAGCGCACCGACGCGGTGCAAGGCGCACAGCCGAGCGAGCGGTAGCGCCGGCCATCGCCGCGGTCGAAATACAGGTCGATCACCGGAATCGACTCGCGCTCGATGTACTCCCAGATGTTGATCTCGGTCCAGTCGAGCAGCGGGTGGATGCGGATATGGGTGCCCGGCGCGAAGTCGGTCTTGAACTGGTTCCACAGCTCGGGCGGCTGGTCGTCCAGATCCCAGTCGTTGTCGACCCCGCGCGGCGAGAAGTAGCGCTCCTTCGAGCGGCTGCCCTCTTCGTCGCCGCGGGCGCCGACGATGACACCCGTGTACGGCTCGCGGTTCGGATCGGGGTGATAGCGGCCGTCGGGCATCAACCGACGCCGCGGGCCCGTGCCATCAAGCGTCTGCTTGAGCGCCTGCGTCTTGAGCGCGGTGCAGCACGTCAAGCGGCCGCGGGTATGGTTCATGCCCGCCGCGAGCGCCTCTTCGTTCTGGCCGACCACCATCGTCAGCGACCAGTCCAGCGCGAGCTTGTCGCGATAGGCGATCATCTCGGGGATCTTGTAGTTCGTGTCGATATGCACCAGCGGGAACGGCACGTGGCCAAAGAACGCCTTGCGCGCCAGCCACAGCATCACGGTCGAGTCCTTGCCGATCGACCAGAGCATGCACAGGTTCTTGAAGCTCTTGTAGGCTTCCCGAAGGATGTAGACGCTCTGCGCTTCCAGGCGCGCGAGGTGATCCATCGGCTCCTCCAGACGGGGACGGCGTCGCGACGTCGCGCGAAGGTACCCCAACGATGCGCCGGGGGCCAACCCGGATTCTAATTCCGACCGGTTTATGCGGTTATTCGGTCTCGACCGGCAAGGTCGCGGCACGCGCGGCCAGCGCGGCCAGCTCAGGGGCTTCGATCGCGCGCTCGTCGGCAAACGCAAAGCCGACCACGGCGCGCACGACACCGGCTGGCGTGAGCACCGGGATGGCCACCGCGGCGCGCGCCTCGACCGCGCGGGCGCCCGGCCGCACATCGCCGGTGTTGTCGGTCTGCAGGTTGCACGCGATCACCGGTTCGCGCCGCTGCCATGCCAGGCCCGCCATGCCTTTGCCCTCGGGGATGCGCGCCACCACCGCGCGCACCGGCGCCGGAATCGCCACCGCGGCCGTCAGGTACAAGGCGTCCGGCGCGCGGCGATGCACCGTGCCGGCGACCGCGCCCGCGGCGGCGAGCTGGGCTTCGAGCCAGGCCTGGACGTCGTTCAACGCGACCTCTGGAGCGTGCGCGCGTCGCCGTCGGAGTAGATCGTCTCGCCGTCGGCGTGCACGCGGGCGAAAACGCCGACGATCTGTGCCTCGGCGAGCCGGGAGAACCAGGCGCGCACCGCGTCGCAGATGGGCGCGATCTCGTGGCTGTGGAAGATCTGCTGGCGCAGCGCTTCGCCGTCGGGCAGGCCGCGGGTGAAATAACCGGTGACCTTCTTCATGCGCCCGACCGCAGCCCGCTCATGGGCCGAGTCGGCCTCGATCAGCGAGAAGTAGCGCAACAGGTGGGCTTCGCGGTCGGCCAACGGCGGCTCGTAAGGCGCGCGGCCGGCGAGACGCTCGGCAACGCGGCGCAGAATCCACGGGTCGCGCAACGCGCCGCGGCCGATCATCACCGCCGCCGCGCCCGAGGCGGCCAAGGCCTGCACGGCGTCTTCGGGCGTCAGGACGTCGCCGTTGACCAGCACCGGGATGCGCACCGCGTCGACCACCGCGCGCACGGCGTGCCAATCAGCGGCGCCCCGATAAAGCTGCATGCGCGTGCGGCCGTGCACGACCAGCATCGCCGCGCCTTCACCTTCGGCGATGCGCGCGATCTCAGGCGCGTTGCGGGCATCGTCGTCCCAGCCGAGGCGCATCTTGACGGTCATCGGCACTTCGATGGCCTGGCGCACGGCGGCGAAGATGTCCCGGGCCAGCGCCGGCTCGCGCATCAGCGCCGAGCCGCTGCACCCCGACGTGACGCGCTTGCTGGGGCAGCCGAGGTTGAGGTCGACCAGGTCGGCGCCGAACGACTCGCAATGAGCGGCGGCGGTGGCCATGGCCTGCGGGTCGCGGCCGAAGATCTGAATGCTGACCGGGTGCTCGTCGGGATCCAGCTCGGCCATGCGCCAGGCGTGGCGGTTATGGCGGCTGATCTGATCGCTGCTGATGAACTCGGTGACGGTGAGGCCGCAGCCGCCAAGCGTCCGGATGAGGCGGCGGAAGGCGCGATCGGTGATGCCCTCCATCGGCGCCAGCGCGGTGGCCGGCGAGACGCGGATGGGGCCGACGTCGAAGAAGGACTCGGCAGCAGGGGGGGACGGGCTCATCGGCGCAGACGGTAGCGGGGGGTCGGGGTCGTTGCAACCGCCAGCGGCGGCGGACGGGCCCGGGCATGCCGAAAGGCAGCGGGCATGTCAGGAGGGCATGCGGAAGGTTGGACTCGGACCGACCTTCGGGCGGCCGACCACCACGCGCATTTGCGCACCTGAAATGTCAGGAGGGCATGCCGACACGCACGTTCGATTTCATTGCCCACGGAAGAAAACCGTGGCAGAAGAAGAAAGAAGGAGGGCGCAGTGCGCGCCGTGTGGCCCCGAGGACGAGGGGCCCGCGCACTGCGCCCCCGCGCCGGTCAGACCGACGCGGTGGAGAACCGGCCGCCCGTGGGCGACCGATGGGGGGTTCTCTGCCGGATGGGATGCTCGCCCAATCGGGCGCAGACCGTGGAAGCACATCCCATCCTTCCGTTGGCCTTATGACTAGGGAACGACACGCACGATGTGTCCCGCATCGATGCGATTTTTTTCGCGCGATGGCGGCAATTGACCATCTTGGCCCCGATCTCGGGCCAGAATCCGTCCACCGAATGTCAGCAGACCACCCATTCGAGCGGCAGGCCGCCGTTGCGCACGCGGTGTCGGACGCGAGGCGCACGCCCGAGCGCGGTGACAGCATCCTCGTCCGGGCAGAGGATGGCCGCTGACCAGCCGGCGAAGGGTCCGGCGAGCAGCGCGCCGAGCGCCGCATAGGCCCCCGGGCCGCGGGCGCGGCGGCCATAGGGCGGGTTGCAGACGAACAGGCCGGTCTCGCAGGTCGGCACGGCGTCGCGCGCGTCGCGCACCGTGAACGCCACTTCGACCCCGGCGCGCTCGGCGTTGCGGCGGGCGGCGTCGATGGCGGCGGCGGCGCGGTCCCCGCCGTCGATCGCGGTCGGCACGGCTGAACCGGAGACCACGGACCGCTGCGCACACCACGCTTCGCAGGCGAAGGCGCGCAACCGTCCGGGCGCGAGGCCCGCGGCGGCGCAGGCGGCCTCGATGAGAAACGTGCCCGAGCCGCACATCGGGTCATGCAACGCCATGCCCGGCGCCCAGCCGGCCAATCGCAGCAATCCCGCCGCCAGCGTCTCGCGCAGCGGCGCCGGGCCGTTCTCAAGCCGCCAGCCGCGCCGATGCAGGCGCTCACCGCTGGTGTCGACGCTGAGGGTGCAGCGATCGCGGGCCACCCGCGCGAAGAGCGTGCCTTCACCCGCCGGCACGACGCCTGCCAGCCGCTCGGCAACCGCGCCGCTGTGGTACAGGCGCGAGGCGTGGCAGGTCACCTGCGGGGTCAGGCCCCCAAACGGCGTCCAATCGACCGCCTTGGCACCGGCGACAAGCTGCTCGAACGTGCGCGCCGGAAATCGGGCCACCCGCTGCAAGATGCGCGTCGGCACGGCGAGCCGCCGGTTGGCGTCGAGCGGGTCGCCGCGAAACGCCACGCCGCCGGCCAACGGGTTGACCTCGGTGAAGCCGCAAGCGCGCAGCTCATCGGCGGCCACGCCCTCCAGCCCCGGCGCGACCCCGGCGAAGAGCGCCGCGTTCACTCGCCGTCTGCCGGGCCGAAGCGCACCTCGAAGGGCAGGTCGCCGCCGCCGATCAGCAGCGCCGGGCCGTCGCGGCGCGCGCTGTAGCGCAGCGGCTCGCCGCCTTCGGGGATGAGCACCAGCGCGCCTTCGTCC